>CAMYJM010000296.1 GCA_947258635.1 uncultured Acidimicrobiaceae bacterium | reverse complement strand
ACCGCCGCTTGCATCGGGTTGATGTACGAATGCATGTCGGTGGTATTCAGGTCGTCTTTCTCGTACCAGGTGGCCGCCGGAAGCACGATGTCCGAGTACAGCGCCGACGTGTCCATCCGGAAGTTGAGGTCGACCACCAGGTCCATCTTGCCGATGGGGGCGTCCGGGCGGACCTCGACTTCTCTGATTTCGTGGTCATCTGGCTCGGCAGCGATGGCAGTGGAGTGGGTCCCCAGATAGTGACGCATGAAGAACTCATGGCCCTTAGCTGATGTGCCGATCGCATTGCCGCGCCAGATGAACCACGTGCGGGGCCAGTTCTGAGGAGCATCGGGATCGTCGATGGCGAACTCGATGTCTCCCTCCTTCAGGCCGGCAACAATCCGACGAATCGCTTCAGCGTCGTCGGCGCCCTGGCCGCGCGCCTTGGCGGCGACGTCGATTGGGTTCTCAGTGAAGTGCGGTGTGAAGGGGAGCCAGCCGCTGCGCACCGCTCGAGCTTGCTGGTCGATGGTGTGGTCGTTGAGCCGCGATGCCTCCGGCAGCGAGTCGTACTCGCGGTACCCCTTCTCATACCTCCACTGATCCGAATGGACGTAGTGCCATGAGGGGGTGTTCTGGTGGCGGGGGGCCATTTCCCAGTCGAGCCCGAACGCGATCGCTCCCCACGAGGCCTGATTGACGACCTTTTCCTGGCCGACGTAGTGGGCCAGGCCGCCGCCGTTGACGCCGACCGATCCCGTCAGCATCAGGCCCACGATCGCCGCGCGGTACAGCAGGTTGTTGTGATACCAGTGGTTGGCGCCGGCGCCGATTATCACGGTGTTCTTGCCCTTGGTGAGCTCACCGTTCTTGCCCCACTCCCGGGCAAAACGTACGACGTCGTCGCGGTGGATGCCCGTGTACTTCTCCTGCCACGCCGGCGTGTAGGGGGCGTCCTCGTTGTCGTAGCTCGAGGCCACCAACCCGCCCAACCCGCGGTCCACGCCGAAACGAGCCATCAGCAGATCGAATACCGTCGTAACGGTGATCGACCCATCAGAGGTCTCGAGGTGGCGAATGGGCACACCGCGGGTGACGGTGCCGGTTCCTCCGAAGTCGTCGAAATCGACCAGGGCGACGGCGTCATGCTCGTCGACGAACGTGACGCGGGGCTTGATCTTCTGCCCCATGACCTCGTCGGTCAGCTCCAGGTTCCACTTGCCCTTGTCTCGTTCGGCCCACCGATACCCGATGGTTCCGTTTGGCATGCGGACGTCGTCGGCCTCGTCGTCCCACATGAGCAGTTTCCATTCGCCGTTTTCGACGCCTTCGTAGCGGTCGACGCGGTTGGCTCGGACGTACTGGCCGGGCTCGCCCAAGTCGATCTCAACCAGGAACGGGAGATCGGTGTATTGCTTGGTGTAGTCATCGAAGTAGGCGACTCGCCGGTCCCGGTAGAACTCGGTGAGCAGCACGTGGTCCACGGCAAGCCAGAATGCGGTGTCCTGGCCCGGATTCGACGGTATCCACCAATCGGCATACTTGGCTACCTGGGAGAAGTCGGGGCTGAACACGACCAGCTTGGCTCCGGCATGGCGCACTTCGGCGATGAAGTGGGTGTCAGGTGTGCGGGTCATGTTCAGGTTTGACCCCATGACGGCGATGAACCGGCTGTTGTACCAGTCGGCCGACTCGGGCACGTCTGTTTGTTCACCCCAGGTCTCAGGCGAGGCCGGCGGCAGATCGCAGTACCAGTCGTAGAAGCTGAGGATGCTGCCGCCGAGAAGCGCCATGAACCGGCTGCCCCCGGCGTAGCTGATCTGGGACATGGCGGGAATCGGCGAGAAGCCGGCAACCCGGTCCGGCCCGTGAGTCTTGACGGTGTGGAGCGTCGAGGCGGCCGCGATCTCGAGTGCCTCATCCCAGGCGATCCGCCGGAACCCCCCTTTGCCTCGTGCTGCCTGATACTTCGCCCGCCACTCCGGCGAGTTCTGAATCGATGCCCACGCCGCCAGCGGGTCGTCCAGGTTCTCCTTCTTGGCCTGGCGGTACATGTCGAGCAGAACGCCGCGAATGTACGGGTATTTGATGCGAATAGGGCTGTACAGGTACCACGAGTAGCTGATTCCCCGCTGGCAGCCCCTGGGCTCATAAGGGGGCAGGCCCTCTTCGAGCTGCGGATAGTCGGTTGCCTGAAGCTCCCACGTGACGATGCCGTCCTTGACGAACACCTCCCACGAGCAGCTTCCCGTGCAGTTCACGCCGTGGGTCGTGCGCACCCGCTTGTCATGCTGGAACCGATTGCGGTAGAACTCCTCCCAGCGGCGGGCGGCCGGGTCGACAATCTCGATGCTCCACTTGTCACTCATGATTGACTCCTCAGCCGGTCCGTGTACGTCTCCCGCGGCCCCTTGATCACCAGAGCCATGAACAGCAGCAGGACGATGAAGCCGACGATGCCTCCGAGGAGCAGCATGTCATAGCCCCCGCTCGGTGATTCGTTCTCGATGGTGACCAGATAGGCGGCCACATCGCGAGCCTCAGCATCGGTCAGCTGCTTGTCGGCAAAGAGAGGCTGCATCGTGGCGGATCCCGGGTTGGACAACCAGGCGGCGAGGCCGGCTTCGCCGCCGAGACGGGCGGCTACATCTGTTAGGTCGGGGCCGAGCCCGCTCCCACCACGCAGCCCCAGGGATCCGGCGGCGTGGCATGCGTGACATGCCGGGCCCCGATTCTCGAAGCCGATCGACCCTGCGAAGAGCTTCTCGCCGCGATCGCTGTCACCCTGCGAGGGGCCGGGTGCCGCCGTCGGGGTTGTCGGAGCCGCAGTCGTGTCGGTAGGTCCTGCTCCGCCGGCGAGCGACTGTACATAGTCAACGACTGCGGCCAGGTCGGAGTCATCAAGGGGGATCGCTGGCATGGAGCCGTCGTAGGTCTCACCCAGAACGTCGATCAGTCCGCTGAGGCCTTCGCGGATCACGCGCTCGACGTAGGCGCCATCGGCGGCATTGGGGTTGTCTGCGAGCGGCGGGAACGCACCGGGAACCCCGGAGCCGTCGGCCTGGTGGCAACCCGCACAGTGGGCGACGTAGACGGCTGCTCCCTCGGCTCCAGTCTCAGAGGGCGCTGGAGCCGATGTCTCGGACGGGACCTCGGCGGCGCCTCCCAGCGACTGAACGTGGGCGACGAGAGCGGTTAGGTCCGAATCGGATAGCTGGAATCCCGGCATCGAGCTGTTGTAAGTCTCACCGAGCGAATCGATCGATCCGCTGAGGCCTTCGCGGACAACCTGCTCCACATAGGCTCCGTCGGTAACCTTGGGGTTGTTGGCGAGCGCCGGGAAAACCCCCGGGATTCCGGCGCCGTCGGGCTGATGACAGCCCGCGCAGTTATCGGCGTAGACCGCCGCCCCGTCGGACCCGGCTTGAGCCTCGGCGACATCCGCCTGTCGAACGGCTCCGGCGATGACCACCAGGGCTGCCAAGCTGGCGATGAGAGCGATGCCGGAGATCAGGCTCTTCATTGGCAACCTCTCGTGTGGGCCGGTCGGCGCCGCGCGGCCGCGTCCGGTGATGGTTCCAAGGAGCGGGTGAGGGAACGAACCGGGCGGGGGGCGGCGCCACTCGCGCTGATTCGAGAATGGGGTGAATACTGCCTCATGAGTGGGACCCCTCCACTTCCACTAAACCGCTGTACGTAGAACACAATGAACCGGTGTGTCGAGGTAGGGCCGAAAGGCCCGAGCACGGGCGTCAGGGGGCACTTTCTCGAGGGGCCGATATGCGCCGGTTGGGCTATGCGTCGAGGCTGATGCCGGCGATGTGGGGTTTGTTGTTTATGTACTCGAAGTGGATGAGCCAGGGGCTGTGGCCGGGTGCCTGGATCGCGAGGTAGGGGAAGTTCCACAGTTCGGTTGGGATGAGGGCCGAGCGGGAGTGGGCGGTGTGGTGGTTGATGGTCGGCGTGTCGAGGAGGGCTTGGCGGACTTCTTCGAAGAGGTCGATTTGAAGGGCGACGGCGGCAGTTTCGGTTGTGGTGGTGGTGGTGCTGAGGTTGCCGATGAGGTGTTGGGGGGTGATGAGGAGTGGTTTGTCGGCGATGGAGATGACGAGGCCGCGGGGCGAGATGTGGCGGGTGATGTCACCACCGTTTTGGAGGGCGTGGCTGAGTTGCTTGACGATGTGGACCGGTTTGGGGTCGTTGAGGAAGTGGTCGAGGTCGACGGCGGCGGCAAGGTAGCTGGTATCGACGAATCCGGTACCGCGGGGGGTGTCGACAGCGAGGAAGGCGCCTTCCGATGTCGGCGTCGTAGGAGGGCAGGGCGCGGACCGGGAGGGTGGTTTCGCGGTTGAGGAGGACGACGGACCAGTAGCGGCGGCGGCGCCCGGCGACGAGGACGGGGAGCTCGGTGAAGCCGCCCAAGACAATGACGGCCACTACGGAGAAGACGAGGAACGCGAGGGGAATACGGAGGGCTTCGATGGATTGGAAGAACGCCTCGGTGAGGAGGGTAACTGATCCGATTTCGAGGCCGACGCTGGCGATGGCGACATCGGAGCGTGGTGACTCGAAGGGAAGGCCGGGTGTACCCAGTGTGCGGGTGAGGGCTGTGGCTTCGATGTTGACGGTCTCCGGGATGTTGATGGTGACCGTTGCGGTGGCGGGGTTGTGGTGGGTGTCGGTGATTACGTAGGAGAAGGTCTCCGATCCGGTGAAGCCGGGTCTGGGCTGGTAGGTGATGGTGCCGTCGGGGTTGATTGTGACGAGGCCGGTGGCGTTGGTGGTGATGATGTTGTCGACCGTGAGCGCGTCGGTTTCCGGGTCGCTGTCGTTGTTGAGGACGTCGATGATGATGGGGAGGTAGGAGTCGACGGTGACGTTGTCGTCGACTGCGTTGGGTGGCTGGTTGGCGAGGATGGTGATCGTTACGGTGCCGGTGGCGGTGCCGCCGTAGCCGTCGTCGAGTGTGTAGGTGAAGCTGTCGACACCGGGTTGGTAGGGATCGGCGGTGTACGTGAATGATCCGCCGGGGTCGAGTTGGATGGTGCCGATCGCTGGCGGGGTAGCGAGTGTCGCGGTGAGGGCGTCACCGTTGTCGTCGGTGTCGTTGCTGAGGACACCGGGTGCCGGAATCGTGAGGATGGCGCCGCGCGTGGTCGTATAGCTGTCGTCCACGGCGCGCGGCGCGATGTTGGGGGTTTCGAGAATGGTCCAGGTGAGTGTTGTGGTCGTGGTGAGGCTGGGCGCTCCGTTGTCCGTGAGCCCGATGGTGACTGTGTAGGGGGAGCCGGCGGCGGCCGTGGGTCCCACTTTGCCGCTGATGGTCCCGGTGACGGGGTCGATGGTGATGTTGTCGGGGAGCCCGATGGCGGACCAGGTGAGTGCGTTGGCGGGACGGTCGCGGTCGGACCCGGAGGTGCTTATGGTGACTTCGTCGTCCTCGTAGTTGGTTCGATCCGCAATGGCGCCGATGAGGGGGGCGGTGTTGGTCTCGGTGACGTTGATCGTGACTTCGATACCCGTGGTCAATTGGGGGGTGCCGTTGTCGGTCGCGGTCACGGTGAAGGTGTAGGACCCGGGCCCGTGGCCTTCGTTCGTGGTCCAGCTGAACCGGCCGCTGGTCGGGTTGATGGCGGCCCCAGGCGGTGCTCCATTGGTTGCATAAGTGATCGTGTGGTTCTCCGGGTCTGACGCTGAGATCGAGAAGACCACGGTGGTGCCTTCCGGAACGGTCATATCCGGGATCGCGTTCACCAGTGGCGGGTCGTTGGTGTCGATCACGTTGACGGTCCTGGTGACCTGGATGGCGGGGTTGCCGGAAGAGTCGGTCACGTTGTAGGTGACGACGTAGGAACCCATCATCGCAATGTTGACTGCGGATGGGTCGATGACGATGGAGCCGGTGATGTCGCCGTCGTAGTTGT
>CAMYJM010000295.1 GCA_947258635.1 uncultured Acidimicrobiaceae bacterium | reverse complement strand
GGCGCGAAGTCTGCTGCCGATCCCCCAGTCGGTTCGGACCGGGTTGATTACTGCGACCGATCCCATGGAGAGCGCGGCCGCCAGCTCGACAGTGGTTGACCGCGCCGCCAGCTCACCGCGCCCACCTCACTTCTCGACCGTGAAGCCGGCCTTCATCAACAGCCGCAGCATGGCGGGGGCCGGTTCCTTGAACTGAATCGGCTTGAGGGCGTCCTCGTGGGAGTTCATGAACTCGAGCATCGTGCGCACGATGTGCGACAGCGAGACCGTGTTGCGATCCAGCGTCGTTGATCGGCCGAACGCCACGAGACGGGTGCGGATCTCGCCCTGGCCGCACGATGGACCGGTGTGGATCGCTTTGCGCTGCAGCCCGGTGATGACTTCGTCGAGCGGCATACCGTAGAGCCACTCGATGCGGTGCAGCATCGTATGCAGCACGCTGTGATCCTTGATGTTGGCGTTGAGCTCCGCCGGGCCCTGCTTCACCTCGCCGATCACGACGTCGATCGTGGTTTCCGCGAGCTGCAGAACCGGGTCCTCCACCAGAAGGAGCTCGGCCTCGCTCTCGATGTGGGGATCGCCGATGAACACATCGCCGGGGAATCGCACGGCCATGATGTCGACGTCCGTGACGGTCTTGTAATGGCCTTTGGAGATCCGGCGGGCAACCTCGAACTCACTCAGAGTGAGGTAGCCGTTGAGTCTCAGGTAGTTCTCGACGAGGTTGACTGCGATATCCATGGGCCGAAGCTAGTGGACCGAACCCCTCTGCCGGGCCGCCGAGGCGTCGATCGCGGTTAGTCTCGCCCGGTGAACCTGCCACCACCGACAGCAGACATCTGCGACGCTTACCCCCATGCCGGCGTGGCCGACCTGCCCTTTCGTGACTTCGGCGCCCGGACCCGATTCTCCGGCGAAGTCGAGACGGTGCGCTGTTTCGAGGACAACACCATGGTGGCGGCCGCTCTCGAGACGCCCGGCGAGGGTCGGGTGCTCGTCGTCGACGGTGGTGGATCGATGCGGTGTGCCCTGGTGGGCGACCAGATGGGTACGCTCGCCGTCGAGAACGGCTGGACCGGGATCGTCATCGAGGGTTGTGTCCGCGATGTGACCGCATTGCGCAACCTGCCTCTCGGCGTCAAGGCACTGGGCTCGAACCCGCTGCGTAGCAAGAAGCGCGGCGAAGGCCAGATCGGCACGATGGTGTGGATCGGCAGGATGAACGTGCGGTCCGGATGGTGGCTCTATGCCGACGAAGACGGAGTGATCACCCTTCCGGAGCCCGTGCAGATCGACTAGCACGCGGCAAATCCAGGATTGCGATGAGCTCGGCGACGCTGGCAGCAGTGAGGTGCGCCTGATCGCTGCGGCGGCGGCGCTCGGCGTCATCCGTCCGCAACCGGGCGTCGTCGAAAGCCGCGAAATGCACGATCGTGCCGATTCCGGCGGCGGCCGCTCCGGCAAGCTCATCGTCGCCGCCGTTGCCGATGTAGACGGCTTCGGCCGCGTTCGCCTCCATCGCCTCCAGAATCGCCTGGTACGCCTCCACATCGGGCTTGGCCACATGAGCCTTGGTCGAGAAGACCGCATGGTCGACCTTGGACGCCAAAGGCGACTGCCGCCAGGCCTCGACGTCGCGGTCGTGGCAGTTGGTCAACAGACCGATCGGGCGCGGCGCCAGGGCATCGAGCAGATTCAGAATCTCGGGCCGGGGGTGGAGAAGAACCAGGTCCTGGTAGCGGCCCAGCGGCTCGACGGCCGGGGCGATGTCCAGTGTCCGGGCCGGACGGCCGTTGTTGTGCGCCACCCGTCGCAGCAGCCCCCGCACCGAGTCGTACCCCCGCACCAGGTTGGGAAGGGCTTCGTTCCAGGCGGCTTCAAAAACGGCGTAGTCGACGCCGAGCACGGCGGCGGATGCTTCGAGGCGGTGGAACCCGGCCGGACGGAAATCATCCGGATCGACGAGCGTGTGAAAGAGATCGAATATGACGGGACGACGACTCACGGCACCCCACATCGTATCGGCTGCCCCGAAACGACCGCACGAAAGGCCTGACGCCGTCTTACCCGCGCTCACCGCGCGTAAGACGATTTTGTAATTCACCGCCGATTCCCGGCCGCAGCGCTCCGTCACGGGAAACATGTCACACCGGGCCGGTAGCCTGGCCCCGATGGCGCTGCATTCCTTTTCCCCAGCCACTCGCGAGTGGTTCCAATCCGCATTCCCGGAACCGACCACGGCCCAAGCCAAGGGCTGGGATGCGATCTCAGCCGGTAAACACACGCTGATCCACGCTCCCACCGGCTCTGGCAAGACGCTGGCGGCGTTCCTGTGGTCGATCGACACCTTGGCCGCCGAGCCGCCGCCCCCGGACAAAGAGCGGTGCCGGGTGCTCTACATCTCCCCGATGAAGGCCCTGGCCTATGACATCGAACGCAACCTGAGGGCGCCGCTGACGGGAATCCAGCTGACCGCGCAGCGCCTCGGCCTCGAACAACCGCGGCTGACAACCGCCATGCGCACCGGTGACACCCCCGCCAACGAACGTCAGGCGATGCTGCGCCACCCGCCCGACATCCTCATCACGACGCCCGAATCGCTCTATCTGATGCTCACTTCACAGGCGCGCCGGATCTTGCGCACCGTCCGCTGGGTGATCGTCGACGAGATCCACTCGGTGGCCGGGACCAAACGCGGCTCGCATCTCGCCATCAGCCTCGAGCGCCTCACCGACCTCACGGACGTCCCGCCGCAGCGCATCGGCCTTTCGGCCACCCAGCGGCCGCTCGAAGCGATCGCCGAGTTCCTCGGCGGCGGCGACACCACCGTCGCCGGCTGGCAACCCCGGCCGGTCGAGGTGGTCGACGCCCCGTGGGAGAAGGAGCTCGACATCCAGATCGTCGTCCCGGTCGCCGACATGACCCGGCCCGAAGAGACCCCGGTCACCCTCGCCCCCGGCGACGATGGAGCGGGCCCGGCAGAGCCGCCGAAACGTTCGATCTGGCCGGCCATGTACCCGCAGCTTCTCGACCTCGTGCAGTCGCACACCTCGACGCTGCTGTTCGTGAACTCGCGGGGCCTGGCGGAACGGCTCGCCGCCGAGCTCAACCGCCTCGCCGGCGAGGAGCTAGTGCAATCGCACCACGGATCGGTGTCACGCGAGCAGCGCGTCGAGATCGAGGGTCGGCTCAAACGCGGCGAGCTGAAGGCGGTAGTGGCGACCTCGACTCTGGAACTCGGTATCGACATGGCGGCCATCGATCTGGTGCTTCTCGTTGAGTCTCCCAACTCCGTCGCCAGTGGGCTGCAGCGGGTCGGCCGCGCCGGCCACCAGGTCGGCGCCGCCTCAGTGGCCCGCGTCTTCCCAAAACACCGTGGCGACCTTCTCGAAACCGCCGTCGTCGTCGATCGGATGTACGCCGGGGCCATCGAGTCCACCAAGATCCCCCGCAATCCCCTCGACGTGCTGGCCCAGCACATTGTCGCCATGGCCGCCGGGGGGCCGCTGCCGGTCGACGATCTGTTGGCGCTGGTGCACCGGGCGGCACCGTACCGCGATCTCACGCGCTCCGCCCTCGAAGCGGTCCTCGACATGCTCGCCGGCCGCTACCCGAGCGATGAGTTTGCCGAGCTGCGTCCGCGAATCGTGTGGGACAGGGTCGAGGGCGTCATTGAGGGGCGCGCCAATGCCCGCATGCTCGCCGTGACCAACCCGGGGACGATTCCCGACCGGGGCCTCTACACCGTCGTGCTTCCCGAAGGCGGCAAGGTCGGCGAGCTCGACGAGGAGATGGTGTACGAGGTGCGGCCGGGCGACTCCTTCGTGCTCGGCTCCTCAGCGTGGAAGATAAGCGAGATCGGCCACGACCGGGTGACGGTGCTCCCCGCTGCGGCCGGCACTGCGGCGCGGATGCCGTTCTGGCACGGTGACGGCCCCGGTCGTCCTCTCGAGCTGGGCAGAGCCGTCGGCGCCTTCATCCGCGAGATCGGCGCACTCGACGAGTCGGCCGCCGCCGGAGTGCTCGAAACGAGATATCGCCTCGACCCGTGGGCGGCGGCCAACCTGGCAGCCTTCATCGCAGAAGAGAAGACGGTCAGCGGCGCCCTACCGACGGATCGCTCGCTCATCGTCGAGCAGTTCCGCGACGAGATCGGCGACTGGCGGGTCGCCATCCTGTCCCCGTTCGGCTCGCGAGTCCATGCGCCGTGGGCGCTGGCAGCACGGCGCCGCTATCGAGAGGCTCATGGAGGCGAGGCCGACGTCATTTGGTCCGACGACGGCATCATGTTCCGCTTCCCCGACGTCGATGCTCCCCCGAAC
>CAMYJM010000294.1 GCA_947258635.1 uncultured Acidimicrobiaceae bacterium | reverse complement strand
CCTAGCCACACTCACCCACCAAATCGCCCACGATCTGGTCGCGCTGCCGATCGAGGTGGACGAGCTCGGGCGTCTCGTCGTCGCGGTGGATGATCCTCTCGATGAGGCGCGCCACGGTCGGCTCCGGCAGGCGGCTCAAGGCGAGGTCGTCCTGGCTCTGGCCCATCGGCCCGAGCTGATGAGCGCCATCGAGGCCGCATACGACTCGAAGAGGGCGGGGGGCGCCCCGCCGGGTCTTCGCGATGCCAGCGAGCGCGAGGCTGCCACGTTCGACGCCACGATCAATGAGCTTCTGGCAGAGCTGATCCGCCACGATGGATCTGACTTGCACGTAACCGCCGGCTCGCCACCGCAGATGCGGGTTCACGGCAAGCTGCTCCCGGTGCCGGGGCATGGGATCCTGCGGCCGGCATCCGTGAGGGACCTCGTCTACCCGATAATCACCACGCGCCAGCGGGCCGACCTCGAAGACGATCGCGAGCTCGACTTCTCTCATCCCGTCTACGGCTTGGGTCGCTTCCGCGTGAACGTGTTCTTCCAGCGTGATGCCGTCGGCGCCGTCATGCGCGCCATCCCCAGCGACATCACCACTCTGGAGGAACTGGGCATGCCGTCGGTCGTCGCCGAGTTCGCCGATCTCAGCCGCGGCCTGGTGCTGGTGACGGGACCGACCGGCTCCGGGAAGTCGACGACCCTGGCCGCCATCATCGACCTCATCAATCGGACGCGGGCAAGCCACATCGTCACCATCGAGGATCCCATCGAGTTCACCCACGGCCACAAGATGTCGATAGTCAACCAACGTGAGGTTGGCGCCGACACTCTGAGCTTCGCGACTGCGCTCCGGCACGCCCTCCGGCAGGACCCGGACGTCATTCTCGTCGGCGAGATGCGTGACCTCGAGACGGTCTCGACCGCGCTCACGGCGGCGGAAACCGGCCATCTCGTGTTGGGGACGCTCCACACCCAGGACGCCCCGAAGTCGGTTGAACGTGTGATCGACGTCTTCCCTACGCACCAGCAACATCAGGTGCGGGTACAGCTCGCCAGCTCGCTGGCGGCGATCGTGTCTCAGCAACTTCTCCCGCGCTCCGACGGCGCCGGGCGGGTCGCCGCCGTAGAGGTGATGATTGCCACCCCGGCGATTCGAAATCTGATCCGGGAGGCAAAAGTTCATCAGATCACGAGCCTGATGCAAGCCGGGGGCCGCTACAACATGCAAACGATGGACGCGGCGCTCTCCGATCTGGTGCTCCGGGGCCAGGTCTCCGAAAAAGTAGCGCAGGAGCGTGCCATCGATCATGAGGCCTTCCTCGAGCTGGTCGGGCGAGGTGGCTGATGTCGGGAACCACGTACGAGTATCGGGTACGCGACAAGTCCGGGAAGATAGCTTCCGGCGAGATCGAGGGGTCCTCAACGACGGCTGTGGCCAAGGCATTGCGCGAACGGGGGATGGTCCCGCTCCAGATCGACGAGAAGAAGACGTCCGTTCTCCAGATGGAGCTGAAGATCCCGGGTCTGGGAAATCGCGTCAAAGTGCGCGACATCGTGATCTTCTCGCGGCAATTCGCCACGATGGTCAATGCCGGGTTGTCACTCATCCGGGCGCTGTCGGTGCTCGAAGAGCAGACCGATAGCGACGCCCTACGGGATGTTCTCGGCAAGGTTCGTGGCGACGTCGAACGGGGGACCAGTTTGTCGGCCGCCATGGACCGTCATCCCAAGGTGTTCACCGAGTTGTTCGTCGCGATGATCCGGGCCGGCGAGATCGGGGGTGTGCTCGACGAGACTCTGCTCCGGCTGGCCGACATCCTCGAGGCCCAGATGAGGCTCCGCTCGAAGATCCGTTCGGCGATGGCCTACCCGGCGGTCATCGGGCTTCTCATCGTCACGGTGACCACGGCGATGATCGTCTTTGTGGTTCCCGTGTTCTCCGACCTCTACGCGGAGCTCGGCAACGGCGCTTCGCTGCCCCTCCCGACCAAGGTTCTCATCATGCTGTCCGACTTGATCTCGGGCTACTGGTGGCTCCTGATCACCGGATTGGGCGCCTCCATCTTTGGGTTCCGCCGTTGGGTACGCACCGAGGCCGGCCGGCTCGGCTGGGACACGATCAAGCTGAAGTTCCCGGTCTTCGGTCGCCTGGCGCACAAGACGGCGCTGAGCCGCTTCTCGCGGACGCTGGCCGTGCTCAGCCGGACCGGGGTGCCGATCTTGCAGGCAATTGACATCGTGGCCGAGACCTCGGGAAACCGGCTGGTGGCGAAGGCGCTCGACGAAGTCAAGGAATCGGTGCGTTCGGGCGAATCGCTGGCGGCGCCGCTGAGCCGGCACGACGTGTTCCCTCCGATGGTGGTCCAGATGATGACTGTCGGTGAGGAGACGGGCGAAATCGACGCGATGCTGGCCAAGGTCGCCGACTTCTATGAACGCGAGGTCGAGGACACCGTTTCCGCGTTGACCAGTCTGATCGAGCCGCTCTTGATCGTCGTCATGGGCGTCACGGTCGGCGGCATTCTCATCGCTCTCTACCTCCCGATCTTCAACATCGCGGGACTGGTGGCGTAACGGTCCGCGGCGTGATGCCGGCGATGCGCCGGTCGGCCTCACGCGGGTGTCACGTACTAGGCGCGCTGTGGGTCGGGGGGGGATATTCGGCTAGGAGCTACGCAACACGGCACGAGAAGACAAACACGAGACAAATGCCTCAATGGGCCCCGTCCTCCGTGCCGATAGGGGGGAAGGGAAAGGAAAAGTTCGTTTCCCCGAAAGCCAAATGACGGAGGACAATCCCATGCGAAGGATGCGAGAGCGTCTCAACACGGAAGAGGGATTCACGCTCATTGAGCTCATGGTTGTGGTACTGATCATTGCAGTTTTGGTTGCCATCGCCATTCCCTCTTTCCTCGGCTTCCGGAATCGTGCTCAGGATCGTTCAGCGCAAGCGGATATTCGCAACAGCCTTCTCGGCGAGAAGGCCGTGTGGACGGACTCCGGCGCTTTTACGACCGTTGAGGCGGACCTGAAAGCATTCGAGCCAACCCTGGTAATCAACACCACGGCTGCCACGGACCCCGGTGTATTCGTTTCGAAGCCGGTAGTCGGAAATGACAACGTCGTCTGCTTGCTGCAGGCGAGTGTGTCCGGCAACTTCTTTGCGATCTTCGAGGACTCATCGGCAACCGGCGGCACGTTCTACGGCGCAAGCGCGTCGGCCATCACGTGCCCAACTTCGGCGGGCGCGCCGACGTCGACGGCCACTCTGGCCTGGAGCAACACCGGATTCCCGGCTGTTCCGTAGATCGGATACTGACCAAGCGTGAGCGGGGATGGGCTCGAGCCCATCCCCGTCTTGCATCCCGGCCGGAGTTCGATGGGCAAATCATCGACGCGGCGGCGAGGGGTCTAGCCTGGCGCCTCATGAACCACAGCGACCCGGCACCCCGGCTCGAGTGGCATCGGCCGGTGAGCGGCATCAATCTGAGCGGCAGGTATCTATGAGCAGCAACAGTGCTTGAAGATGTTCTCTGGATTCCCGCCGCGGTGCTGGGGCTCGCAGTCGGCTCATTTGTCAACGTCGTCGCCTACCGCGTGCCCTTGCATCGGTCGGTGGTGAGCCCGGCGTCGGCCTGCCCCCGATGTGAGCACCGATTGGGTTGGCGCGACAACATCCCGGTCGTGAGTTGGCTGATCCTCCGGGGGCGATGCCGCTATTGCGGAGCCCCCATCTCATTTCGCTACCCGATCGTTGAGCTGGCAACGGCGGCCTTGTTTGCGGCAGCCGCGATTGTGATCGGTGCCCAGTGGGTGCTGCCGGCGTACATGTGGTTCGTAGGCGTAACCGTTGCTCTGACGCTCACCGACCTCGACCACAAGTTGATCCCGAACCGGATTCTGTTCCCGAGCGCCGGCGGGGCGGTCGGGTTGCTCGGCATCGGGGCACTCATCGAGGGTGAGGTGGCGAGTCTCGGCCGCGCCTTGCTCGGTGCCACCGCGTACTTCGCCACCCTGCTGGTCGTGGCGCTGATCGCCAAGGGGGGTTTCGGATTCGGCGACGTCAAACTCGCCTGGTTCCTCGGCCTCTACGCGGCGTATCTCGGATGGGGGGAGCTCCTCGTCGCGGGGTTTTTACCGTTCGCCGTCGGCGGAGTGGTGTCGATCCTCCTCCTCGCTACCAGGATCAAAGGGCGCAAAGATGCCATCCCGTTTGGGCCCTATATGGTGATCGGGGCGTACATCGCGCTCGCGGCCGGCCGGCAGATCACAGACTGGTACATCCGTTAGCGGGACGGCGCCCGGGCCGAGTTGCAGTCTTCCTGACAATAGGTAGCCTGCAAAACGGTGAATGACAAGCGTGTGATTGGGTCATTCGCCACCGGGGCTTAGCGGAGTAACTGAGGCGGAGTTGACCTTATGGCTGTGACCGTGGGTCTGGACATCGGTGGCAACGCGGTGCGTGTGGCCGTCGTTGATACAGGCAAGTCGAGTCGCGTAGTCCGTCGTTATGCCGAAATGCCGCTACCCACCGGTGCCGTCAGCGGCGGCGAGATCGTCGACGAAGGTGCGGTTTCAGAGGCAGTTGCCGCCCTTTGGAAGCGGCACAAGCTGCCGCGCAAACGCGTCGTCGTCGGCACCGCGAACCAGCGGCTGGCCGTGCGCCAGGTCGACGTTCCCCAGATGGGTCCGGACGAGCTCGCCGAAGCCCTACCTTTCCAGGTTCAGGATTCCATCCCGATCGCAATCGACGACGCAGTCCTCGACTACGTGCCGCTCGAGCAGTTTGTGACACCCGACGGTGAGCCGATGGAGTCGATACTGGCGATTGCCGTTCACCGCGACGTCATCGATTCGATTCTGCGCGTCATGGACAGCGCGAACGTGGTGCCGTCCGCCGTCGATCTCCAGGCCTTCGCGCTCGTCCGGTCGATCTTCGGTCTCGAGCCGGGTGTGGGGAACCCGCTCCAGGCAATAGTCGACATCGGGGCATCGATCACCCAGGTGGTGATCGCCCGTGCCGGGACGGCTCACTTTGTTCGGATGCTCCCGCGGGGCGGCGATGATTTCACCTCCGCGCTGCGCGACGGCCTCGAACTCGATGGGCGGAGCGCCGATGAGCTCAAGCGCACCGTTGGTGTCGAGCCGCTTGGCTTGCCGGAAGGCGACGATGAGGTTTCCCAGGCGCGACGCCTGTTGACAGAGCAGGCCGATTCGCTCATTGACGAAGTGCGCGGTTCGGTGAACTACTTCGAGGCGTCATCGGGTGACCAGCGCGTCGAGCGGTTGGTAGTAGCGGGGAATGCGGCCCGGCTACCGCACCTCGCCAACCGCTTCGGGAGGTCGCTGAGCGTCACCGTTGAGCCGGCTCGAATCCTCGAGCTCGTCGAGATTGGGAACATCGAGATGTCCGATGATGAGGTGCTCGACGCGCAGCCGGTGATTCCGACGGCGGTGGGTCTCGCACTGTGGGGCGAGACGTTGTGAGATCGATCAACCTCCTGCCACCCGAGGCGCACGTCAAGGAACAGGCTCGAGCGAGGTACGCCCGCCTGGCACTGTTGGCTGCCGCCTACCTGGCGCTCCTCGTGGTCTTGACTCTCGTATGGCAGGCTCGGGCCACCGAGGCCGAGCAGGATGCCGCCGCTCAGCAGCAAACCAATCGGGCTCTCGAGGCGCAGGTCGTCGAATTCGAAGGCGTCGAGGGGCTCGTCGCCGAGTACGACGCCAACGTCGCCTTGATGCAGACGGCGCTGGCCGATGACCTCTCGTGGGGCCGGATCCTCAACGACTTGGGCAGAATCCTCCCCGACTCGGTTTGGCTGGAGAGCTTCCGCGGTACGGTGGAGGACGACCCGAGCACTCTGCATGTCGGATCCGTCCAGGTGACCGGCGTCGGCTTCGACTTCCCCGATGTCTCCGCATGGCTGCGTTCCCTCGATTCGGATCGTTTCCCAGCGGCGACCGCAACCTGGGTGACCAGCGTGAGCGAGGGCCAGATCGGTGAAGCCAAGGTGGTCAACTTCATCTCGCAGACATCGCTCACCGAGGCCGCTCGGAGCGACCGTCTCGAAACCCGTATCCCGAGGACGGGCCTATGAGCCTGAGCGGCAACGTGGCCAAGGCCCTCGCATCGGTCCTCGCGCTTCTTCTGATAACGGTGATCTGGTGGCTCGTGTTCTTCTCGCCGAAACGTGATGCCATAGACGCCGCCAAAGCCGAGAAGGAGAGCGCAGCGCTCCGGGAGGAGACGCTGCGTAGCCGCCTCGCCCAGCTCAACGAGATCAAGGACAACGAGCTGTCCTACCTGTTCGCCATTGGACAAATGGAATCGAGCATTCCGGCAACACCGCAGGCCGATGCGTTCATCGAGGACATCACATTCCTGGCCGAGACCACCGGAGTGGAGCTCAGCGCCATCACTCTCACCCCTCCGGTGGCAGATCCGGACACGGGAGGTTTCGAGGTCCCGGTTTCACTTTCGATCGAGGGCGAATACTTCGAGGTACTCGGGTTCCTCTATGGCGTCGAGGCTCTCGACCGGCTGGTACGGGTCGACTCGATTGGGCTCAATCCGCTTCCGACCCCTGATGCTGTACAGGTCGAGGAGCCCTCTGGAGACGATGATGGGACGGGTGATGTCACTGAACCGCGAGTCCGCGCCAACGCCGACTTGCTGGCCGTCGATATCACGATGCGGATCTTCACGCGTTCGCCCGCCGCCGGCAGTTCTGCCGGCAACGCAACCACGGTTCCCCCGAGCGGCGAGCCGGTCGAAGACGGTTCGGGCGGGGAGGGCATCTGATGTACCGATCCATGCGACCGGTTGCCGCGACCGCAGTGGCAGTGCTCATGCTGG
>CAMYJM010000293.1 GCA_947258635.1 uncultured Acidimicrobiaceae bacterium | reverse complement strand
AGCCAGCCGGGCTTGGCGGCGGCCAGTTCGGCCACCGTCTCGATACCCATACCCCTGAGCACCTCGGCCGTCTTGACACCGACTCCCCAGATCGCCCGCACCGGCAGCGGGTGGAGGAACTCGAGCTCGCGGGCCGGGTCGACCACGAGCAGCCCATCCGGCTTGGCGGCCTGGGAGGCGACCTTGGCGAGGAACTTGGTGCGGGCAATACCGACGGAGATCGGCAGCCCGGTGGCCGCCTTCACCTCGGACCGGATCGAGGCCGCGATCGTGGGTGCCGGTCCGAAGAGGTGCGCGGCGCCCGCCACGTCGAGGAAGGCCTCGTCGATCGAGATCTGCTCGACGAAGGGCGTGTAGTTGCGGCATATCTCGAACACGCGATCGGACAGCTCGATGTAGTCCTCGAACGACCCTCCGACCACGACGAGCCGGGGGCACAGCTGGCGCGCCTGACGGATCCCCATCGGCGCATCGACGCCGTAGGCCCGCGCCTCATAGCTCGCCGACACGATCACCCCGCCGCCGACGGCGACCGGCTTGCCGACGAGATCCGGCCTCTTCAGCCGCTCGACCGACACGTAGAACGCGTCCAGATCCGCGTGCAGGATCGAAGCTGCCGTACCGTCACTCGGCGCCCTGTCCTCCATGGTGGACATTGTGCAGAGGGGGTGTGACAGATTCGAGAGTGGCCTGCGCAGCCACGCGACAAGTTTGTGCGTTATACATGTAGGTGTCTGGACACCTAATGGGGTGAAGGACCCGAGCGGGGTAGCTCGTGACAGGCACCGGCTCATCAGAACAGCGATTTCAAACGCTATTCGAACACCACCATCACGAGGTGTATGCGTACTGCCGGCGCCGCACCGATTCCGCTACTGCAGCCGACGCCGCCGCCGAGACGTTCCTGGTCGCCTGGCGTCGGCTGGACGACCTCCCCGAGGGCGGCGCTTCGTTGGGCTGGCTCTACGGGGTGGCCCGCCGGGTGCTGGCCAACGAGTTTCGTCGCACCAAGCGATCACGCAGTCTCTTCACAAGGCTTCTCGGGGACGCTCCGGTTCCCGGATCGACACCCGAGGTTGTAGTCGTAGAGCGAGAGCAGGATGCCGAGGTACACGCCGCGTTGGCGCAGCTCCGCACCGATGATCAGGAGCTGCTGCGGCTGGCGCTTTGGGAAGAGGCGCCCCATGCCCAGATCGCCGCGGCCCTCGGGTGCTCCACGCAAGCCGTAACTCAACGTATCTATAGGGCCACGCGCCGGGCCGCCAAGGAGTTCCAGCGTCTCGACCGAGCGCGCGCCGTCGCCAGGTCGCGCCGGCAATTGCGAGGAGGTGCCGCTCGATGATCGACGCCGCTCTGATGCAGGATCACATCCGGCGGGCCAACCCGATCCCGCACGTCGACGACATCGATCCCGATGAGCTCGCCGCGTTTGTGGCTCTCACCCAAGCGAGGAAGGCGGGCACCACGGAGGCGCCGGCACATCACGGTGCTCGGGCCACGGCTGTTGCCCTACAACCGCAGAGGCGCAATCGAGCAGCGGTATTCGCGGTTGCTTTCATCCTGATAGCAGCAATCGTCGGTGTGGCCGCGCTCGCACTGCGGGGTGACACCATCCCTGCCGTGGACGAACCGGTGCCGTCAACGACGGTCCATCCCCCAACGACAGCAGGCGAAATATCGACGGCGCCACTTGACATCAACTCGCTGATATGGTCCCGCGTCCCCCTCGACGAGGTCGGCTTCGGAGGTGAAGGCGATGCGATCAATAGCGTGACCGCGGGAGGCCCCGGTCTCGTCGCCGTCGGAGAGGTGGGCGGCAACGCCGCAATATGGACATCGCCCGACGGCTACATGTGGTCCCGCGTGCCTCACGACGAATCCATCTTCGGCGGCCTTGACAACAGTCGCATTGACAGCGTGACCGCGGGAGACGCCGGCCTGGTCGCCGTTGGCATTTCCGGGTTCAGCTATCCCGATCTCAGCGAAATCGAGGTCGAGGAAGAAGACCCGGCCGAGCTCTTCAAGAACTTGCGGGAAGGCGTCTCCACCGTCTGGTTTTCCGCGGATGGGACCACGTGGTCCCCCGTTCTACGCTACCCCATACCCCACAGAGCCAGCTCCGAAGTCTCCGGAGACGGCTTCGATCACGTCACGGCAGCGGGACCCGGCTTCATAGCCGTGGGCCGTCCTGTCCTGTACGCGTCGGCGGACGGCACCACGTGGAAGCACATCGTGCGATCCGACGGCGTCTCGAGAGTTGTCGACGGCGGTCCTGGTCTCGTCGGGGTCGGCGGAGGCTGGGATGGTGCCTATGGGTTTACGTCCGACGGAGTCACCTGGTCACGATCACCTCTTCCCCTGGATGAAGAGTACGGAGATGTGGGAGGCGTGGAAATGACAAGTCTCACGGCTGGCGGCCCGGGGTTCGTCGCCGTTGGTCATGGGATCTTCGACACGACCCGCGCAGGCAACGGCGAAGAACCTACTTGGATGTGGACCTCTGTGGTCTGGACCTCACGCGACGGGTACACGTGGTCGTCGGTACCCCTGGACAGTGCCGTGTTCGGCGACTCGATGATGGACAAGGTCATCGCAACGGACACAGGTCTGCTCGCAGTCGGAACCGCCGGCGAACGAGGGGCGGCGTGGACATCGCCTGACGGGACTGCCTGGACCCGTATCCCCTACGACAAGGCCTTCGGCGCTGGAGCTGGAATCGGCGACGTCGTCGTCGGAGGTTCCGGCATTGTCGCGGTGGGCGTGGTGAATGACGCTCCCGCCATATGGGTGGCAACACCCGAGGAATCGACGGACCCATGATGACGACCCCACCAAGAAGGGGAGGAACCTCATGAGGCGCATAACGGTTGTTCTCACGGTTGCGACACTGATGTTGGTGGCGTGCGGGGATGAGGCCAACGACGCATCGGCCACCACCGCACCAGCGTCCACCTTTGCGACCACGCCGGCACCAGCATCCAGGACATCGGCGACCGCGACAACCGTACGACCCACCACGACGACAGCAACCACAACAACCACAACGCAGCCGCCCACAACGACCACGAACGCGGGCGTGATCGGTGGCGACACAGCAGACCCCACATCGGCGTTGCCCGACGTCGTGACCCGGTATACCGACGCCTTGATAGCGGGTGACGCCGAGGCGTTCGCCGCGCTCTTTACCGACGATGCTGTTCTGAGCATGGTCTCGGAAGATCACACGCGGTCTCGCTATTCGCCACCCTTGCTTCGCGGCGCGATCGGCGACTGGTTCCAGCTCGTGGACTACATAGAGGTCGAGTACATCAACGTCATCGTCGAAGGGACCTTTGCAGTAGTCGTGTCGAATTGGAGCGGAACTTCGGGCGGGAGCGCCAATCCGACACCTTTCGTTGCGCCGACTATCACCGTCTTCGACTTCGACGATGGCCTGATCTCCGGCTGTGACAGCTACTTCGTGTACGACCAGGTCGTCAACTCGACGCCGCCGTCCACGACGTCAGTACTACCCGACGTCGTGAACCTGTATGTCGACGCGGTCTTGGCCGGTGACGGCGCGGCGCTGGCGGAACTCTTCACCGACGAAGGAGTCCTGACCGGAGTCCTAGAGAATCACAGCAGGTCACTGCTGAGAACTCCGGGAGTGATCCACAGCATGATGAGGCTCTGGTTCTGCTACGTGGACTACACAGATATCGAGCAGACGATGATCCTCGCAGAAGGAAACTCCGTCGTCGTCGTGTCGGAGTTGGTCGGAACGTCCGGCACCCATGCCCGCGGCTGTGGCGACAAGACGCCGTTCTCAGCGGTCACCGTCACGGTGTTCGTACTCGACGACGGCCTGCTCGCCAGCGTCGACGACTACTTCGAGTACGACCAGATCGCCAACTAGTCCTCTAACCTCGGCCCATGCCCATGGACGAGCAGCGCGCCGCCAACCGGGCCAACTGGGACGATCGGGTCGCCGGCCACATCGACGGGTACCGCGTCGATCGCTACATCGACGACCCCTCCCACATGTCGAGCGTCGTGATGTTCGATCGGGAGCGCCTCGGCGACCTCACCGGCACCACCGCCCTCCATCTGCAGTGCCACATCGGCACCGACACGATCACGCTGGCGCGGTTGGGCGCCGCCGTGACCGGGATCGACTTCGCTTCCAAGGCCCTCCGACATCGTCGGCTGGGCCGCCGTCGTCGACCACTTCGTCAAACGCGGCGGCCGGCTCTTCATCACAGAGGGGCACCCGGTGGCGTGGGCACTGGACCAGGACCGGGAGGACCGCCTGCTCGTGCTCGACTTCCCGTACTTCGAGGGCCGCATGCAGACCTGGGACGAGGATTTCTCCTACCTCGGCGACGCCAAACTGACGGCAACGGCCACGCACGAGTGGAACCACGGGCTCGGTGAGATCTTCACCGCGCTGTTGCGGCGCGGCTTCGTCATCAAGACCTTCGTCGAGCACACGGTGCTGCCGTGGAAGATGCACAGCTGGATGGAGGAGTCGGAGGACGGCTGGTTCCGATTCCCCGTAGACGTGCGCGACCAGGTGCCCCTGATGTACACGCTCGTGGCGGAAAAGCCGGCGGGCTGAGACACAGCAAAGCGTTCGATTCTTCGGTCTCGTTTCTCCTAGATCGCTCCGCGGTGAACTTCCGTTGCCTCTTGCCCTACGCTACCGAATAATCTAAACTGATGTATCAATAGGGCCGAAGGTCCATACCCAATCGGGGAGCATCGGTGGTAGAGTCTTCAGTACAGGCGAGTCTCGATGAGACCGACAAGGTGATCCTGCGAATGCTGCAGGCCGACGGCCGGATCAGCAACGCGGAGATCGCCCGTCGAGTCGAGCTCTCCGCCCCGGCGACTCACGCCCGCGTGAAGCGGCT
>CAMYJM010000292.1 GCA_947258635.1 uncultured Acidimicrobiaceae bacterium | reverse complement strand
GCTCCGGGGAGACACATCGCGGTAGACCGCCCGATCACTAGATACGGCGCCATGCCCTCCCGTCCGGAGACCGCGATCTCAAGCTACGTCCGCCCCTGCCGGGGCACGTACGGCTCGTAGTGATGTTCGGTCTCGGTGATCGCCGCATTCCATTCGAGCAGTTCGCTGCACAGCAGCCGGCCATCGACGCGGTCGACGAACGTGAGCTTGAGAACGCCCTCAGCCTCGACCCAGTACCCCGGCTCGCGAAGTTCGGCATCTGCCCACCAGCGGGCGAACGCCTGATTGCCCTTCACCGCCCACAGTTCGTAGTCGCCATCGAGGAAACGGCTCAGCTCGGCGGTGACCCAATGCCAATACTCGGCGATCTGTCGGCGGCCGCGCATCCGCTTTCCCTCTGGCCACGGTTTCTCGAACGGCGTCTCTACGTAGGCCGCATCGTCGGTGAATAGCTGCGCAGCCGCCTCAGCATCGGCGGCCCGCCAGGCCGCGTAATAATCATCGAGCCAGCGGGTCACCTCGCCCTCGGTCGCCGTCAGCATCTCGCCCTCCCCCGGTTCACACTGTGAAGCTATCGCCCCAGTCGAGCGGCACGACCTCGATGCCGTCGGCGGCGAGCACCTTCTTAGCCATCCCGACGACGAAGCTGCGCCCCGCCTCGGTCAGATAGAAGTCGTGAATCGGGACCACCTGCTGTGGGGCCAGATGGCGGGCGAACTCGACCGAGCGGGTGGTCGAGCCCCAGGGGATCAGCAAGGGCAGCGCCAGCACCGGCGCCGTCTTCGTCGGTTGATAGCTGTCGCCGGGGTGGGTGAGGATGCCGTCGATCGTGTAGCTCCGGTTCGGCGGCCGGGCTCCCGTTGGGATCATCTCGTGGAGCACATCCTCGGAAGACACCCCGGCCGGGTTGTCCACCGACGCGGCAATGTCGTGCTCCGCCAGGAGGTCAATTACGGCCTGATTGGAGAACACTTCGACGTCGCTCCCCCGGTCGATCAGCCACTTCACGAACTCCGGCTTGACGTGGTCGGCGTGCTCGTGAGTGATCAGCACCCGCTGGACGTCGCCGATCGTGGACAGGTCGAACTCGGCGAAAGTGAAGAACCCCGGGTCGAAGAGCGTTGTGCCGGCGTCGTTGGTGACGCTGAGGCAGGAGTTGGTCATGCGTCTGATCTTGCTCATGACCCAACGCTACCCCGGAGGAGCCGGGCGCTGCCAGGGCTCCGGAGCGATTGCATCGCCGGGGAGCGGCCCGTCCGGGTGGAGGGCGCTCTGCAGGCGCCGCATCCCCGCCAGCCAGCGGTCGATGTCCGTCGCCTTGCGGACCGCATAGTCGGCGACCTCCGGATGCGGCAGCACCCAGAATCGTTCCTCGCCGATGGCCTCGAGGCACAGCCGGGCGACTTCCCCGGGCTCGACGACACCGTCACGTCCGGCAACGCCTGCGTCCAAGCCGTCCCATTCGGAGATGGCGGCGTCGGGGCTGTTCTCCAGGATGTTGGTCCGGACCGCTTGCGGGCACAGCACCGAAACCCGGATCCCCTGGTGGTAGTGGGTTATGGCCAGCCACTCCGCCAGTGCCACGGCCGCGTGTTTGGTGACCGAGTACGCCAGCGAACCGATCTGGGTGAGCAATCCGGCGGCCGAAGCCGTGTTCAACAGGTACCCGCCGTCGTTGGCGATCATCTGCGGCACCACCGCCCGGGCGGCATGAACGTGCGCCATCACGTGGACCTCCCACATTGCCTGGATGCGCTCGTTTCCGTCCTCGAGGCCTCCGGCCGTCACGTACCCGGCATTGGAGGCGAAGAGACCGATGGGGCCGTGGACGTCTTGGGTCGCCGCCACCAGCGCGCCGATGGCAGCTTCGTCACGAACGTCGATCCCGGCCGCCGTGCCGCCCACTGCCTTCGCAACGCGCTGCGCCTGGTCCTCGTCGATATCGGCAACCACCACGTGGGCGGCTCCGGCGTCCGCCAGCGCCAGCGTCAAGGCCTCTCCGATGCCGGAGCCCCCGCCGGTCACCACCGCCACTCGCTGCTCGAGATCCATGGAGATCAAGATAGCGATCGTCGAGGCCACCAGTCCCGGCGACCGGCCGGCCGCGTCGGGTCTTCTAGCCTGTGGCCGTGGAGACCTCGCCCGAATTACCGAAGCCGCTTCGTGGAAACGAGCCGGGCACGTTCACTCACCATTCGGTCGCAGTGCGCCTACCCGAGATCGGCCGCCGCGTGCTCGAAGAGAACGAGCTCGACGCGGCTTCCGCCGCTGCGGTGGCGACGCTCGTCGGCGAGATCGGCAATGGGGTCATCACGCCCCTCAGCGGGCACGGCCCCGACGCCGCCGCCTGGGAGACCTACGTCGAGCCCGAGCTCGGCAAGACATGGCTGGATGTCCCCTGGTTCTTCGCCGAGTACTACTTCTACCGGCGTGTCCTCGACGCCGTCGGCTATTGGGATTCCGGCGCCGACCCCTACGAGGCCCAGAAGCAACTAGGCCTCGAGGGCGCCGTGGGTTCAGCCCGCCGGACGATATCCAGCGTCGACGCCGCGTACGCCCAGTGGGTGTCAACCGACGTCCTGCTGATCCAACTCACCGATGCCGCCTTGTGGGGCAATCAAGTAGATCTCAGCCTGTGGCCGGCCACCAGCGCCGGGCCGGCCGCTCCCGAGCTCGACCCGGACCGTTTTCTGATCGACGAACGAGCCGTCGCCATCCGGACGCTCGGCGAGCGGATCCCGCCGACCATCGATATCGTTCTCGACAACGCCGGATCGGAACTCATCGCCGATCTTCTCGTGGCCGACATGCTGCTGCGCAGCGACCTTGCGAGCAAGGTGCGGCTCCATGCCAAGCAATACCCGGTGTTCGTGTCGGATGCGACCGCTCGAGATGTAGCGGCAACCACACAACGCATGGCCGCCGACTCGAACCGTCACCTCCGCAGTGCCGGCGAGCGGCTGCGGGTCGAGTTCGACGTGGATCGGCTGGCAGTGACGGCACACCACTACTGGGTCTCCCCGCTTGGCTGGCGGCACCGCCCCGAGGATCTCGAATCCCTGCTCGCGGAATCGGGCCTCGTCGTGGTGAAGGGCGACGCCAACTATCGGCGGCTCGTCGACGACCGGCATTGGGATTTCACCACTCCTTTCTCCGATGCCGTCGGCTCCACCCCGGCTCCGCTGCTGGTGCTACGCACGCTGAAGTCGGAGGTTGCCGCCGGCCTCGACCCGGACGCGATCCAGGCCGCGGCCGCCGCCGACCCGGAGTGGCTGCAGAATGGACGATGGGCGATTGCCGGCTTTCTGCCGGGACCGCAGTAGCGGGCCGGGCACGAACCGCGACGCACGCCAAGCGCGACTACCCAGCATCTGCCTGGGTCTAGTCATCATGGAAGGGCCGAGAATGGCCCGCTCAGACTTCAAGGGCGCGCCGGCGGCTTCCGATGATTGACTAGTCAGCCGCAGCACTCGAACGCGAGGGTATTTGATGTTCTCAGAGGACCATCTGGTTCGGCGGCGCACTGGGCGCCGGTTCCTGGCAGGGACGGCCATCCTCTTCCTCTTGACGCAGACGGTGGGCGCTCCGATTCCCGCGGCTGCCGGAGACGCGACACTGGTGGCAACCGACACCACCGCCCCCAACCTGGTGGGCGACTCGAACATCGAATCGTCGGCCGGCTCCGGGCCGGACGCATTCGCCATCTCTGTCGAGTTCTGCAACTCAGGGGCGACCCACGACCTCGAAGACCTCGTGGTCCATATCGGCGACGGCACTACTCCCGGCGAGTTCCCCGACACCGTTGTGCCGCCGGGCGGGGACTACGAAGGCACCTTCGAACTCACTCTGCTGAGCGGCACCGGCAACGACGCCACGCGATTGATCGGGACGCTCGCGCCTGGAGCCTGCAAGGTCGAGTATTGGCTGGTGGCCTACCCCCATGTCGACGCTTCCGGCAACGCGGTGTGGGGGGCGACGAATGATCCCAACGACGATCTCGAGCTGGGATGGACGTTTTGGGGAGCAGGTGTCGACAAGAACGGCACCCCCCTGAACGGCGCCGACGACACAGTTGTCAGCACATCGGGCGGCGACACCGCTCACGTACGTAGCGAGATCAGTGCCGCCGCCAACAAGGTGCAGCCCAGCGGCGGCTCGACCATCGTCACCGACGCCACGACCGTCTCGCTCGGCGAAACGGTTACGGTGCAGTACCTGGGTGTCGACTTCGGCAACGTCAACCAGGGCTTCGATGCCGACGGCGACTCGAACCCGGACTACGACCTTTGGTTCCAGGTAATCGGTGAATCCGGGATATGGGACCCGGACGTCTTCCGCCT
>CAMYJM010000291.1 GCA_947258635.1 uncultured Acidimicrobiaceae bacterium | reverse complement strand
CCGCTACAAAGTTGCTTTGCGCTCGGCAAGGCGCGCCAAGGCCCTCGCTCCGCGCGATGCCACCGTCCGCGAGACCCTGGGCCTCGCCGCCTATCGAGTCGGCGATTGGATCACCGCTCTCACTGAGCTGCGGGTCTACCGGCGACTGGCCGGCGAACCAACTCACATGCCGATCGAGATGGACACGCTCCGGGCGCTCGGCCGGGGACCGGAGGTCGGCAAAGTCTGGATGGAGCTCCAGAAGATCGGCGCGGCACCCGCCGTTCTCAAAGAAGGACTGGTCGTCTACGCGTCATTCCTGATCGATGAGGGCCAAGTCGAAGAGGCGCGGCGTCTGGTGACTCCAGGGCGGTTGAAGGCGAACCCCTATCCAGCGGACCTGCGGGTTTGGTACGTTGCCGCTCGGGCAAATGCGCTCGCCGGAGATGTGACCGCGGCTCGGCAGATCCGGGATGCCATTGTGGTTGCCGACCCGGGCTTTCCCGGAATGGACGATCTGGAGACGACGATCGCCCGATCGACTCCGTGACGACGTGTCACAGCGGTTCGATAGGTTGCTCGTATGTGCGGTGAAGCAGCGACCGCACACCGAGTCAACAACACTACAGGGGGGTTCGCATGGGTTCCGAGGAGCTGGATTTCAATCTCGTCGTTTTGGCCGGAAGGATCGCCGTGCCACCGGAGCTGGAGGAGCCCGGCGACGCCTCCGTCCGGCGGCTCCTGCTCACCGTACGATCCACCCATCCGACGCGTCGCCTGGATCTCATCCCGGTCGCCACGGCCGTCGATGCGATCCCGGAGGGTTGTGCTCTCGGTGATCACCTGTGGGTCGTGGGATCGCTGCAACGACGCTTCAGCGCAACGACCGGCCGCAGCCGCATCGAGGTGGTCGCCGGTTACATCGAACGGCGCCGCGACGGCTTACCTCCACCTTGCTTCACCGGGCAAGCGGCGCCGTGAACGAAGCGGCAGTCTGACCCGAGCGTCAGTGCGAACGAACCAGGCCGTGTGAAAGGTAGATTCGCCTGATGAAAGTGATGATTGCGGCCGGGTCGCAGATGGCCGCCGATGCCGGGGCCGAGGTCGCCACGAGCGGCGGCAACGCCGTTGACGCCGCGATCGCCGCCATGTTGACCTCGATGGCGACGGAGCCGGGGATCGTGGGACCCGGGGCCGGCGGCTTCCTGACTATCTGGGCTCCCGGCGAGGCCCCCATCGTCATCGATGGCAATATCGAGATGCCGGGCCGAGAACTCGCCGCGGACCGGTTCGGGCGGGGAGCAGAATTGGTCCATCTGGACTACGGCGGGGGAGTGTCGACCTACGTTGGCTACGGCTCGGTCGGGACGCCGGGTGGTATCGCCGGCCTGGAAATGGCCTCCCAGAACTTCGGCTCGCTCACCTGGTCCGCCCTGCTCGCCCCCGCAATCAGCGCCGTCGAGGCCGGGTTTCCCATGCCGACGGCCGCAGCCGAGTACCTCGACTCGGCCCGATTGAAAGTGTACGGTTGGGACCCGGCGTCCCGCGCCGCGCTGCACCATGGAGACGGCCGCCCTATCGGAGCCCACGAGCCGGTTCATCTGCCGGCCCTCGCTGAGTCCCTGCGCCTATTGTCGCGTGGGGGAGCTGCCGAGATGTACACGGGGTCGATAGCGGCTCAGATCGTGGCTGCGATGGAAAGTGGCGACGGCATAGTCACCGCGGCCGATCTGGCGGCCTACGAACCGATCGCGCGGGTGCCAATCACGGTCCAGCATGGCTCTTGGCGGGTCGCCACGAACCCGGCGCCTGCGGTCGGAGGAGCCGTGCTCGCTGCACTGATCCTCATGGCGCCGCAGGTTTCGGTTCCCTTTTCGGCGGAGTGGGTCGACGCCTACGCCCAGGTCCAGGCCGACGTTCTGCACTTTCGCGCCGCCCGGATGGGTGTTGACGACGATCGGCTGACGGCGGCGGCCCACCTGCTCGCGGCGGCTTCGGCCGGGGACCGCCGGATGCTGCACGGTTCGTCGTCGACAACGCACACCTCGGCTGTGGATGCTTCGGGACTGGCGTGCGCCGTCACCATGTCCGCCGGCTACGGCTCGGGGGCCATGCCGGCGGGTATTTGGCTGAACAACTCGCTCGGCGAGGTCGAGCTCGTCGGGAACGACATCCACGCCCTCGCTCCCGGGACCCGCTTGATCTCGAACATGGCGCCGACCGTGGCGCGTCATGCCGATGGTTCGGTGCTGGCGATCGGTTCTCCCGGTGCCGATCGGATCACGACGTCGATCGCTTCGACACTGCTGCGCTACACCGATCAGGGATTGGGCCTGCAGGCATCGGTTGATGCGCCCCGCGTGCACGTCGAAGTGAACGGCGACGTCGCCGCCTCCGTTGAGCCTGGAATCGAGCCGGCCGGCTTTCTACTGCTGCAATACCCCGAGCACGCCATGTACTTCGGAGGCGTCCAGGCGGTGTCGTGGCATCCCGATCGCGGCTTCGAGGGTGCCGCCGATCCAAGACGTACCGGGGGTGTCGCCCTCGGTTGAGACGAACCCTCGATCAGTAGGGCGGCCACGGAATCGAGTGGCGATCTTCCGGCGGGATGGGATGCCGGCCGGTTTCGATGAGAGTGTCGATACGCGCCAACAACGCCCGGAGCTCATCGTCGCTCAGATCGGCGGCAAAGCGTTCGCCGAGTGCCCCGCCGAGTTCGATCCGCGCCTGCCGAAGCTTGGCGGCGATCGCCGGCGGAATCGGTCGACCACCGAAGCCCCACAGCACAGTGCGCATCTTCTCGGCGACATGGAAGGCCAGCCCGTGGTCGATTGCCCACAGCCGGGAGTCCTCGTCCCGGAGAATATGCCCTGCCTTGCGATCTGCGTTGTTGACGACGAGGTCGAGCACCGCGATGGGCCAGAGCGCCTCGTCACCGGCGTTGATCAGATCGATCACCGCTTGATCGGCGGCGCCGGCGACATGGCGCTGCACGGCGCCCGGCCCGAATGGCCCGTCTGCCATCGTCGTCTCCGGCACGCTGGAAAACCCGAGAGCCTGGTCGATCCGGTAGGTCCAGACCTCCCGGTAGGCGAGGGTCCTGGCATCGAAATCCCACAGCGGCCGGGCCCCGTCGACCGGTTTGTAGATGACCCGAACCCCGTCGGCGGTCTCGGCCAGCAGGGTGGCGTTCGACGCCGCGACGTAGCGGCCCTCGACCGAGACGACTCGAGGCTGCCAATCAGGGACGATGATGGCGCAGGTCTCCGTTGGTCGTGGGACAGGCGTGACCATCGAGGTCCATCGCCAGGCCGCATTTGGGACACAGCGGCCGCCCGGCGGCGATGGCAGCCTCGCCCTGCCGTGCCGCGGCAGCCAGCTGGTCCAGGGTCAACCGGTACGTGACCTCGTCGTCTTCTTCTGCGACCGACGAGATCGTGAGCACGCCAAAACCGGTCGATTCGTCGTAGCCGAGCGCCAGCTGGGCGACACGGAAACGGGGCGGCTCGTCGATGAGCTGCGCGGGCGTCGCGTTGGCGTCGGGCACGTCGTCGGTCTCGGAGATCAGGTGATTGATGCCGGCAGCCAACGCGCCCACCTGGGCTTTCTCGAGCAAATACGTGTGCCGGCCCCATGGGCCGGTCAGTTGCAGCAAGAACGTTCGCTCACCCGGCTCTCCCCACGAATCTGCGGCGAAGCCGGCGACATCCGAATACTCCATGTACATCCTCCGGTTCGGGCTAGAGCCTAGGGGCGTTGACGATCAAGAGGTGGGCGCCGTGGCCGGGAACCGTCTGGAGAACGGTGATACCGAGAGGGGACACGTGCAGACGGTGGATGAGGTCCGCGGAGCCGTTGAGACTGTGGGCCACGATCGAACGGATCACGTCGCCGTGGCTGACGGCGAGAACAGTGGCGTCTTCGTGCGCGGCGGCGAGTTGCGCCACGAGCTTGACGGATCGCAACCGGACTTCATTGAGAGTTTCCCCTTCCGGAAACCTGAACGCCACCGGGTCCTCCATCAACGACTGCCACGCCCGGAGGCGGTAGAGAGATCGCAGGGTTCGCCCCGACCACCGACCGTATTCCACCTCGATGAGACCCTGACGGACGCGGGGCCTGAGCCCGTGGGGACGAGCGAGGATTGCCGCGGTCTCGCGGCAGCGCTGGATGGGCGACGTGTAGACGGCGGCCAACCCGTGTGGCGCCAAGTCGGCGGCGAGCTCGGTGGCGGCATCGATGCCCGCCGGGCTGAGGGGGATGCCGGGGTTGCGTCCGCTCAAGCGGCGGCCGGTTTCTGGGGTGACGGCGTGGCGCACCAGGATGAGTTTCATCCGATGACCATAGTCAGCGGTAGCATCTCGCCGTGCCCCGTCCGCT
>CAMYJM010000290.1 GCA_947258635.1 uncultured Acidimicrobiaceae bacterium | reverse complement strand
CGAGGCCAGCATCGCCGGCTCGGCTGGGGCCCCGAGATTGGCCGCCATCCGGACGGCATCGACCTCGATGGAGTCGGCGGCGGCACCGGCGGACTCGACGGCGGCCGCCGCGGTCTGGAATATGAGCGGGACGGCAAACCACTCGGCATGCCAGGCCCCGACGCCGCGCTCCAGTTCGTGCGGGGGTGCCGCGGTCACGATCTGGGCCACGGCGGCGCAGGCCTGAGCCGCCGCCACCGCTCGTATCGCATCGATCGGGTTCCGCTTTCCGGGCATGCTCGACGATGCCCCCGACCGCGTCCGGATCTCGCCTGCATCTGTCTGGGCCAGAAGGGCTATGTCGGCACCGATCTTGGCGGCCGACGCCGCGATCCGGACGATGAGCGCAACCACTGCGGCGAGCCGGGAGCGATCGGTGGGCCACGGCACGGCCGGGACTACGAGACCGAGACGGGCGGCCACGCCTGCGGCGACTGCTGCGGCCTGCTCACCCAACTCCGCCTGGTTGCCCACGGGGCCGCCCAGCTGCAACGGCAGATTGCCGGCCGTCGCTCGCAACTCGGTGAGATGCCGGAGCAGCGGCTCCAGCCAGAACGCCGCCCGCAGCCCGAACGTCGTGGGCCGAGCGTGCTGGAAGAAGGTGCGCCCCATCATCGGGGTCTCCCGATGCTCGATAGCCAGGGATTGGAGGGACGCCGCGATTCGCACGATCCCCCCGCCGAGCAAGTCCAGCCCCTCGCGAATTTGGGTCATGAGCGCCGAGTCGACCACGTCCTGGGTAGTGGCGCCGTGGTGGATCGAGCGGGCCGCCTCGGGTGACAGCCCGGCGCGGAGCCGTTCGAGCAGCACGACAACCGGAGTTCCCGCCTCCCACCCGGCGGCGAGTAGAGGCTCAGCGTCGGCCACCGGCGCGGCGCATACCCGCTCGATCTCGGCGGCGACGTCTCCCGGGATGAGCCCGACGTCGGCGGCCGCGCCGGCCAACGCTGCCTCGAAGGCGCACATCGCCCGCACCCGGGCCTCGGCGGAGAACGTTCGGGTCATCGCCGTCGTGGAGAACCCCGGGTCGAACCCGGTCACATCGTTCACGGGCTCACCGCGTGAGCCGCGTTCGTCCGCCGGTGCAGGTCGCGCAGCGTTGCGAGCTCCGGCTCGGTCGGTGGTGCCGTCTCACCCAGGGCAGCGGCGAACCGGACATCCCACCCGGTGGCCTCCGCCACGCCGGCGCGGGTCGCGCCGGGGTGGAGCGATGTCACGACCAGCTCATTGGTCTCCGGATCCGGCTCCATTACGCACAGGTCCGTGATCGCCAGCGCCGGGCCCCGGGTGGCTATGCCGAGGGCCGCTCGCTCGGTACCGGTGACGCCAAAACCGAGAGACGTAACGAAGTCAACCCGCTCGACTAGGGCCCGCGGCGAGTGGCGCATCGTTATGAACACGCGGCCGCAGGACGACGCTATCTCGGGGGCCCCACCCCCTCCGGGGAGCCGGACCGCGGGCGCTCCATAGGGGCCGATGACCGTGGTGTTGATGTTGCCGTAGCGGTCCATCTGGGCAGCACCGAGGAAGCCAACCGTGATCCTGCCACCCTGCAGCCAGTACCGGAATATCTCCGGCACGGCGACCGTGGTCAGCGACGTCTCAGCCAGCTCACCGTCGCCGATCGACAGTGGGAGCACGTCGGGCCGGGTTCCGATCGTGCCGGACTCGTAGATGAGGGTGATGTCCGGGGCGTGAGTGAGCCGGGCGAGATTGCACGCCGCCGAGGGGGCGCCGATGCCGACGAAACACACATCATCGTTGCTCAGCGCCCGGGCGGCACTGACCGTCATCACTTCCGTTGGGGTGTAGTCGCTCACGTGGCCGCCATCACGCTCTCGGCGAGCCACTGCTGGAATCGGGCCCGGTCACGAGAGATCTCATCCCACGCCTTGTAGTAGGCGTTGTCGCGGTGGGAATAGCCGTGGGTATACGACGGCCAGGAGCCGCCGGGAGCGGCGACGATCGTGTCGATCGCCCAGCCCGGCAGCACCGTGCTGTTCATGCTGGGAGCCGCCAGGTCGTCAACGATCTCCTCCACCGTGACCACCGCCACCTCGGCCGCCAGCACCGCCTCCTTCTGCACCCCGACAATCCCCTCGATCAGGACGTTGCCGGCGCGGTCGGCGCGCTGGGCGTGGATGATGCTCACGTCGGGCCGGTGCGCCGGCACCGCGGCCAGCTCCTCGCCGGTGAAAGGGCAGGTGACCGTCGCGATCCTCGGATTGACTGAAGGGAGGTCGGTTCCCAGGTAGCCGCGGAAGGAGGCAAACGGCAGCCCGGCGGCACCGGCGGCCCAGGCGTTGGCCATGGCGGCATGGCTGTGCTCTTCGATCTCGATCGGGTGCGGCCACCCGTTCTCGACGGCATCGCGGAAGCGGTGCAGCGACCCGACCCCGGGATTGCCGCCCCAAGAGAACACCACGCGCCGGGCACAGCCGGCACCGATCATCTGGTCGTAGATGAGGTCGGGCGTCATCCGGATGAGCGTGAGGTCCCTGCGGCCCTGGCGGATGATCTCGTGGCCGGCGGCGAACGGGATCAGGTGGGTGAAACCTTCGAGTGCCACGGTGTGACCGTCGCGCACGGTGGCGGCGACGGCGTCGGGGAGAGAAACGAAATCGGGCATCAGAAGTCGAGGAACACCGTCTCGTCGTCTCCCTGGAACCGCACGTCGAAACGGTACACCTTGGGATCGTCGCTTTCGGCGGCCGGGTCGGCGATCAGAGTGTGGCGCCGCCCCCGGGGCACGCGGCCGAGCACCTGGTCCTGCGCGTTCGCCTCATCTTCGTCCGAGAAGTAAATCCGGGTGAACACCGGGTTGAGCATGCCGCGGGCCTGCACCACCAGACTGATGTGCGGCGCCTGGAACTCGCCCTCCGCGTCGGGGACCGGACCCGGCTTGATCGTCTCGAACCAGTATTCCCCGGAGGCGAACTCGGTTTCGGCTCGCCCGAAACCGGTGAAGCCCTCGTCGAGGGCGATCTCGTCGCGGATGTCGTCCGGGTGCCGGTAGCGGCCCCCGGCGTTGGCCTGCCAGATTTCGAGCAGGGCATCTTCGACGTGATTACCGTCACCGTCGATCACCGTTCCCTCGATCCGGATCCGCTCGCCGGGAACGCCCGGAGCCGCCACGATGTTCTGGCCCTCACTGCCGAGGCGCATCGAGAAGTAGGGACCGGCGGTCTGCGACGGAGTCTCGCCGTGATCAGCCATCAGTGATCCTCCTCGAACGGCGTCGCCGCGCTACCGCGCAGCACGATGTCCCACCGCCACCCGAGTGCCCAGTTCTCGATGGTCACGTCGTGGTCGTAGGCGGCGATCAAGCGTTCTCGCGAGTGGGCGGGCACCGCGTTGTAGATCGGGTCGAGGGGTAGCAGCGGGTCGCCCTGAAAGTACAACTGGGTGATGAGCCGGGAGCCCCAACTCGGGCCCATCAGCGAGAAGTGGATGTGGGCCGGGCGCCACGCATTGGGATGGTTGCCCCACGGGTAGGGGCCGGGCTTGATCGTGGTGAACCGATAGACGCCTTCCGCGTCGGTGATGCACTGCCCGACGCCGAGGAAGTTAGGGTCCATCGGCGCCGGGAATTCGGTCTCCCGCCAGTGGCTGTAGCGGCCGCAGGCGTTGGCTTGCCAGATCTCGAGCAACGTGCCCGGCAGCGGCTCTCCATTCTCGTCGAGCACTCGCCCGGTGACGATGATGCGCTCGCCGATGGCCTCACCCCCGGTGCCGGCATTTGTGGTGAGATCGGCGTCCTCTTCCGATACCTCGGCCCACGCCGGGCCCGGTCCGCTCGTTTCGGAGAGCGTCTGGACGATGTGCACCATGTCCTTCTCCGGCGATCGCTTCACCGTGGACTTGTAGTCCGGGTACTTGAAGGGTGGATGGTCGTCGTAGGCCTTGGGGCCGTAGTGGGTGACAATCGGTTCGGTCACCGTGTTCTCCTCGCTAGATGTGGTTGGGCGGGACTCAGGATGTGCGGGCGCGCCATCCCGCCGTGTACGACCGGGCGTCGCGGGAGTACGGCGCCGGGGTCACCCGCACCCGGATCTCGGTCTGCTTGTGCGGCTCAACGGTTGTCTTGCGGGTGCCTCCGTTCTCTTCGCCCCAGACGAGCGTGAGCACATCGCCGTCGTTGATGTTGGGATCGACAATCCCGAGCGAGATCATCGCCCGATCGTTGAAGGTGTACCCGCTGAACATCGAGAAACCGACGTTCTCGCCGCCCATCGTCACGCTGTCGTAGGTGGCCGATGTGTAGTTCGACAACGGCAAGTCGATCACCTTGTAACTCTCGCCGGGCGGGTTGAACATCGAC
>CAMYJM010000289.1 GCA_947258635.1 uncultured Acidimicrobiaceae bacterium | reverse complement strand
CGCCCCTGCAGCCCCCCTCCCGGCCTGACGGCCGGACTCCCCCCAAACGTTTCCCGACTCCGTGGTCACACGGGGGGAGAGACAGCCCTCTCGCCGCCCTTCGCTGTGGCAGAATCGCGCTGTGCCAGTGAATCGACTCGCCATGGCCGGCTGGGCGGCTTTTGCGCTCAGCGGCGTCTTCTACCTCATCTCGTCCATCCGGGCCGGGGACGTCTGGTCGGCGATCGGGTCGATCGTGTGGCTCATCGGCATTGGCTTCTTCCTCGCCAGCTACCGGCCGAGCTGACCTGGGAGAGAGCCGCCGGCCGGCACGGTAATAGTCCGATCGCGTGCCATGCCGGCTCCCCCGGCACCCGTTCGGAGACCGTGCTTTCGACTCCCAACAAAATGGGACCTTTGCCTCTCTCGGACGCCGGGGACGGGTGCGTAGGCTGTCACGGAGGTACACCGCCGAAGGTTGGACGCTCCGGGGAGGAGATGCTGTGACTGCCGTCGATCTCGGACCAGCTCGCGCCGTGCTCGAGGACATGGCACCGGTCGACCATGGGCTCGCCATCCCGTTGCTGCAGAACATCCAGGACACCTACGGATACCTGCCGCGCGAGGTCCTGCTCGACCTGAGTAGCGAGACCGGGATCCCTGCCAGCCACCTCTTCGGCCTGGCCACGTTCTACGCCCAGTTCTACCTCGAGGAGCACGGACGCCACACCGTCCGGGTCTGCCGCGGCACCGCTTGTCACGTCCGGGGCCGCAAGATCATCCAGGAGGCGATCGACGACGAGCTCGGCATCGGGCCCGGAGAGACGACGGAGGACCGGCGCTTCTCGCTCGAGACCGTGGCTTGCGTCGGAACCTGTTTCCTGGCGCCGGTGGTGATGGTTGATCACGACTACTTCGGCAACGTCGACCCCAAGAAAGTCGGCGAGATCATGAGTGGGTACGAGTGATGACAGACACCATGGTCGAGAGCGGCCCCACCATCTCGTCGCCGGAAGATCTGGCTTCACTGCGTGACCAGCTTGCTGCGGCCGCCGAAGGACGGCGCCGGGTACTGGTGTGCTCCACGGGCTGTCTGGCAATCGGGGCCCGTGAGGTGGAAGCGACCTTCCGCAGCGAAGTCGCCGCGGCCGGGCTCATCGGTGAGGTCGACGTAGTCCAGACCGGCTGCCACGGCCTGTGCGCTATGGCCCCGGTGGCGGTGATCGAACCGTACGACATCGTGTACGGACGGAACCGGGTCAAGTACATCCCGGATGTGATCTCCCAAACCGTCATGAACGGCGACGTCATCCGGCGCTTCTGCTACGGGCGCGACGCCGCGATGGCCCATGTCGAGGACATCCCCTTCTACGCCCACCAGACCAAGCGGGTGCTGCGCAACGTCGGCCGGGTCGACCCCCAGAGGATCGACGACGCCATCCAACGCGGCGTTTATGCCGCGGCGGGCAAGGCGCTGACCACCATGGCTCCCGACGAGATCGTCGAGGAGGTCAAGGCGAGCGCGCTGCGGGGCCGCGGCGGGGGCGGCTTCCCGGCGGGCCTGAAGTGGGAGATCTGCAAGCAGAACCCAGGGAACGACCGCTACCTGATCTGCAACGCCGACGAAGGCGACCCGGGAGCGTTCATGGACCGCGCCCTTCTCGAGGGCGACCCGCACAGCGTCCTCGAAGGAATGATCATCTCCGCCTACGCCATCGAGGCCACCAAGGGCTTCATCTACGTGCGGGCCGAGTACCCGATCGCCGTGCGTCATATCCGCAAGGCCATCGACGAGGCTCGTGAACGGGGCTTGCTCGGCGACAACATCCTCGGCAGCGGCTACTCGCTCGACATCGAGGTCCGCGAGGGCGCCGGCGCCTTCGTGTGCGGCGAAGAGACGGCGATGATCGCCTCCCTCGAGGGCGAGCGCGGCATGGCGCGGCCCAAGCCTCCCTACCCCGCCGTCCGCGGCTACCACGGCGAGCCGACCATCATCAACAACGTCGAGACGTTCGCCAACGTGCCGCTCATCATCGACGAGGGCGGCGGGGACCACCGGCTCCAAGGGCACCAAGATCTTCGCCCTCGCCGGCCAGGTCAACAACACCGGCCTCGTCGAGGTGCCGATGGGGGCGACGATCCGCGACATCGTCTTCGGCGTCGGCGGCGGAATGCCCCGCAATCGCGAGTTCAAAGCCGTCCAGATGGGCGGCCCATCCGGCGGATGTGTGCCCGCCTCCCACCTGGACCTCCCCATCGACTACGACTCGCTCAAGGAGGTCGGGGCGATCATGGGCTCCGGCGGCATGATCGTGATGGACAACACGACGTGCATCGTCGACATCGCCCGCTACTTCATCGCCTTCTGCGCAGATGAAAGCTGCGGTCTGTGCGCCCCGTGCCGGTTGGGAACCGTGCAGCTCGAGGAGATTCTCAACCGGATTACCGGCGGGAAGGGCACGCTCGAAGATCTCGACAAGCTGGAAAGCCTGGGCGAAGTCGTCCAGCAGACGTCCCTGTGCGGGCTCGGCCAGACCGCTCCCAACCCGGTGATGTCGACCCTGCGCCACTTCCGCGACGAGTACCTGGCTCACGTTGTCGACAAGACCTGTCCGGCCGGGGTATGCACCGCGCTACTCCCCGTCGAAGTGACTGTTGGAAAGGAAAAGTAGATGACCGTTCTCTCGGCTCTCAAGACGGTAAACCTCACCCTCGATGGTCGCGAGATCATCGCCCATGAGGGAGATACGGTCCTGGAGGCCGCGCTGACGGCCGGCATCGATATTCCGCGCCTCTGCCATGACCCGCGCCTCAAGCCGGTCGGCGCCTGCCGCTTGTGCGTCGTGGAGATCGAAGGCGAGCGCGGCCTGCTCACCGCTTGCACAATGGAAGTTGCCGAGGGCATGGTCGTCGAAACCGAGACCGACCGGCTCGCCGCCAAGCGCAAGACGGTCCTCGAGCTGATCCTCGACGACCACCGGGTCACCTGCCCAACGTGTGACAAGAACGGCGACTGCGCCCTCATGGATTACTCGTACCGCTACCAGGCCGACCAGTTCGCCTTCGGTGGGTACAAACCGGGCCCGGTCGAGCCCAACTTCGCCACGGGCAACAAGGCGATCGCCTTCGACCCGCAGCTCTGCATCAACTGCGGCCGCTGCGTGCGGATTTGTGACGAAGTGGTGATGGCCAGCGCGCTCACGTTCAAGATGCGCGCCGCGAGCGTCGAAGTGACCACCCCGTTCGACATGCCCCTCAACGAGACCTCCTGCGTGCTGTGCGGGCTGTGCATCACGACATGTCCCACCGGCGCCATGTACGACCGGGCGGCACTGGGCCAGGGCCAGATCAAAGACCTGGAAAAGGTTCAGACGGTGTGCCCCTACTGCGGTGTCGGCTGCACGATTGAGCTGAACGTGAACCGGGCAAACAACCGGATCGTGCGCGTCACGTCTCAGGTCGGCTCCGTGCCGAACGACGGCAACCTGTGCGTCAAGGGCAAGTTCGGTTTCGAATACGTGCACTCCCCCGAACGCCTCACCACACCGCTCATCAAGGAGAACGGCGAGTTCCGCGAGGCGAGCTGGGACGAGGCGCTCGAGTTGGCGGGTCGCCGGCTGCGCGAGTTGCGCGACGAGCACGGCCCCGACTCGATTGCCTTCCTCAGCTCCTGCCGCTGCACCAACGAGGAGAACTACCTGATGCAGAAGGTGGCGAGGACTGCCGGCGCCACCAACAACGTCGACCAGTGCGCCACCACCTGCCACGCCCCCACCGTGGCCGGCCTGGCGGCCACCTTCGGATCTGGGGCCATGACCAACGCCATCGATGAGATCAAAGACGTCGACACGCTGTTCATCATCGGCTCCAACCCGACCGAAGCCCATCCGATCATCGGCCTCGAGATGAAGAAGGCGCTCAAAAAGGGCGCCAAGATGGTCGTGTGCGACCCCCGCAAGACGTGGGTGGCCGAGCATGCCGACATCCACATCCAGCACAAGCCGGGCACGGACAACATGCTGATCAACGCGATGATGCGCCACATCCTCGAGGAGGAGCTGCACGACGCCGAGTTCGTAGAGGGTCGCTGCGAGAACTTCGAGGCCTTCAGCAAGAACCTCCAGGACTACACCGTCGCCGAAGCCGCTGAGCTATGTGACGTACCCGCCGAGCTGATAATGCGGGCGGCCGAGATGTACGCCGCCGGCGAGCCGTCTTCGATCTTCTACACGCTGGGGATCACGGAGCACACCAGCGGCACCGAGAACGTGCAGAACCTCGCCAACCTGGCGATGCTGTGCGGCCAGATCGGCAAACGGTCGAGCGGTGTCAACCCGCTGCGGGGCCAGAACAACGTGCAGGGCGGCTGCGACATGGGTGCCATGCACGGCGACTTCCCCGGCTATCAGAAGGTCGATGACGAGGTGGTGCGGTTCAAGTTCGCCGAAGCCTGGGGCGTCGACATTCCCACCAACAAGGGCGGCCGGGTCACCGACTTCATCGAGCAGGCCGGCGACGGGGTCCTGCGCGGTTTCTACGTATTCGGGGAAGACCCGGTGCTGTCCGAGCCGAACCAGGCCAAGGTGATCAAGAGCCTCGAGAACCTGGAGTTCCTGGTGTGCCAGGAGATCTTCATGTCCGAGACCGCCAAGCTCGCCGATGTCATCCTCCCGGCAACCAGCTTCGCCGAGAAGGACGGAACATTCACCAACACGGAAAGGCGCGTGCAACGGGTCCGCAAAGCCGTCGAGCCTCCCGGCCAGGCCAAGGCGGATTGGGAGATCATCTGCCTGATGTCGACGGCGATGGGCCACCCCATGTCGTACGACAACGCCGGCGAGATCTTCGACGAGATGGCGAGCCTCACGCCCAGCTACGGCGGGATGAGCTTCGAGCGCATCGACGAGGTCGGCCTGCAGTGGCCGTGCCCGACGCCCGATCATCCCGGGACGGGGTTCCTGCACGCGGGCTCGTTCACGAGGGGGCTCGGCCTCTTCCACGAGATCAGATTCCGCGAGGCGGCCGAGCTGCCCGACGACGACTACCCGTACATCCTGTCGACCGGGCGCACGCTGTACAACTACAACATCGGGAACATGACGCAAAAGAGCGACGCCATCCGCCAGAAGCAGTCGAAGAACTTCGTCGAGATGCACGCCAGCGATGCCGAGCGGCTCGGGGTGGCCAATGACGACCTGGTGACGGTCACGACCCGTCGCGGCGAGGTGACGGTGAAGGCGGTGGTCGGCGACCGCACCCGGCCCGGCGCGCTATGGATGCCGTTCCACTTCGTGGATCAACCCACGAATCGCATCACCAATGACGCATTCGACAACATCACCCGCACGGCGGAGTACAAGGTGTGCGCCGCCACGGTGAAGAAGAGCGCCGAGGTACCGGCGGCAACGTAACGCAGCGGTACGAGGGTCTGTTGCCCGGCGGGAAGGACAACCGCTAGAGCCCGGAGCCGCCGTGGGCCGGCGCCCGCCTTCCCCCTCTCCGGGCGCCCGGCTCGGGACGCTTGGCCTTCGGCTAGACCGCGACCGCCAATGACCGCGGGGCCTCATCCAAACCCCCTCGTCGCCCTCCGGCGGGGAGCCATGAAGATGTGTCTCCCCGGAGGTGAGTTGCTGCCGCCAGCCTCGTTGGCAAGTCACTTGCGACGACCGGAACAGCCTCGGGTAAGGTCGAGCGCATGGAGATAGTGGAAACCGACCCCACCGACTACATCAACTCGCTCGATGATGCGGACCGGAGCGTCATGCTGACCGTCGACCGGCTCATCAGCGACGCCATGCCGAACCGGCGGCGGGTTTTGTGGCGTGGCGTGTTTTGGGGTGGCACCGAGCAGACGATCATCGGATACGGCGATATCAGGCAGCCCAGACCCCGGGGAGATGATGTCGAATGGTTCCTCGTCGGCCTGGCGAAGCAGAAACGGCACTACAGCCTGTACGTCAATGCCGTTGCCGACGGTGCCTACCTCGGCCAGCAATACGCCGATCGGCTCGGGAAGGTCAAGCTAGGTTCCGCCAGCATTGGGTTCCGCAATCTCGAGACGGTCGACCTGGACGTGCTTGCCGAGTTGCTGGCGCGAGCCGACTCCATCACCCCAGCCGATCCGGCCGGCTAGGGCACTGCAACCGCACGCCCGACCGGCACGAAAGGTTATTGATCGACTACCCGAGAAGATCGCGGTTGCAGTCTTGGACTTTGCACTTGGTCCGCTTCTCGACGACCCCATCGGGTGGGGAGACCATTGCGACGCGACCCAGCCGGACTCCACTCAGCGAGGGTCGGAGCGTGCACATCATGTGACGGCTCCAAAGTACCGTTCGGAGGCGCCGGCTGGTATACTCGCGGTGACAGTCGCTCTCGGCGTTTCTGCATGTTCGCGCCCATCAAGCGGCGAGCCAGGTGCTGGAGCACTACCTCCTACCCTGTCGGTGACCGTGGATGGTCCACTCGCCTGGCAGCAGGTTGAGTTGCCTCCTGCTTGGAGTCCCGAGGTCGTCGTCGAGGGGCCCGCGGGCTTGCTGGTGGTGGCGTCACGCGATGATCGGCTGGATCGGTGGGCGGAGGTGTTCGCTCTCAATTCCGATCACGGTATCGACTGGACGGTCCTGGAGAGCGGACGGTTCAGCGAGGTGGTACACATCGACGGTCTGGTGGGCGCCGACAGCGGATATGTCGCTTATGGGCTCTTCACGGCAGGAGAGTTCACGGATACCACTGTCGGTCGCCCAGCGAACTTCCCGGAGCCTGCGGTGTGGACATCGATCGACGGAGTGGTCTGGGAACTGACGCCGCTGCCGCTTCCCGGACGAGCCGAACGGATCTCCGAGATAGTGTCGTATTCGATCTTCGACCTTGCAGTCAGCGGCGACCTTCACGTTGCGGTGGGCACGGAGTTCGATGAGGACCTCCCGGACGGAGCAGGGGAAGTGGTGGTGCCAACCCGTCAGGTGCTATGGGCCACCACCGAGTCGGGAGGCTGGGACCTCATCGACGATGAACGCCTCGCCGACGCGGAGGGGGCCGCCGCCGGCCCGTCAGGAATCATCACGACGACGCGGACCGCGGATGGCGAAATCGACGTTTGGGGCACGACGGACGGCGCGACATGGGAGCAGTTGGGTGTGATCCGGCAGAACGGATTCGTCGATGGGGCGGGGTGGGTTCATGCAAATCCGCAAGGCTTCGTGGTTGGAGCCGCGGAGGCGATGCACTGGTCACCTGATGGCGAGACGTGGCGGTCGGTTTCCGCTCCCGACGGGATGGCATACATTGGGCGAGCCGCGGCGAGCGCACGCGCCGTGATCGTGATCGGGCAAACACGCAACGGCAGCGGTCGGCTTTTCATCGGAACAGAACCCGGCTAGCAGAGCCCCGGGCCGTATTACGTCGGTCGGAACATGACCAAACCCAACGCGTCGTACCGGTCAACGCCAATAGGACCGGGCGCGCACGTGCCGCTGGGCGCTATGTGATGAAGTGGGCGTTCCTGCGCCGTATAGGGTGACATGGACTGCGATACTAAGTCAGGTCCAGCGAAGGAGGTCGAGGTGGCCGAGCACCTTGTCGGGACCGTCAGTCACTATTGGGGTGGGCCGGGAGTTGCGGGCATCGAGCTGTCCAGCGAGCTCAAGGTCGGCGACAAGATCCGCATTGTCGGACACACGTCGGACTTCACGCAGACCGTCGACTCGATTCAGATCGAGCATGAGACGGTTGAGGCGGCGGAGGCGGGAGCGTCGATCGGTGTCAAGGTGAAGGAACGGGCACGCGTCCGCGACCAAGTTCTCGTGGTCACGCCCGACTGATCCGCGGCACACTCGGGACCGGCGTCATAAGGAGACGAGTGGTCTGCGTGACTCCAACAAGAACGCACACCCAGGTGCATCGATCCCGGACGCTTGGTGGGATGTGCGTTACGGCGCTTGATCAAGTGATCTGGGCAGGACTCTTGCGTCTTCATACCCTGTAGTTCACACTTTCGAGTATGGCAACTGTACGACGCACGATCTCCCTGCCTCCGGCCGTTGCGGCTCGTCTCGACCGTGAGGCCGAGCGACGCCAGACATCCTTTTCCTCCTTGATCACCGAGTTGGTTTCCCAGCATCCCGAGCCATTGCCGAGGGCAGGCGCCATCGGTTCGCGGCTGAGTTGCTTGCGCGATCCGCCCGTGACGCTGTGATTCCCTGGCCCGTGTTCGCCGACGTCGATCTGCTGCTGCGTTCTCGAGGCCACGCCATGGCGGCGATCACCTTCGGACGCGCCCTGCTCGATGGGGCTCACCGGCTCGAGGCGCCAACCGACACCGAGCTGGGGCTCGCCCTCGACCTCGCCGAGCGATACGTCGACACCGGAGTGGACCTGCCCGACCTCACGGTTATGGCCATGGCCTCGATCCGCGACGCATGGATGCTGACGTGGGACTACCGAGACTTCCGTACCGTCGTGCTCGACAAGGACCACCACTGGGATCTCCTCGTCCAGGAATCCGAGCTGCCACAACCCTGACCGGCCACCACCGTCCGCGTTCCCCGCTGAACTCGCCGGGCAGCGCACGACGTGCCGCTATCGATCACTCTTCGAGACGCGCGTTCGTGCGCCTGATCCGGTGATCGATGGGCTTTCGTTCTTGCGTATCTGGAGGCCACATATGGCCGCCACGTACGCAAGTTCAGCGCCGGCCGGCACAGCTGCGTTCTTGCGTATCTGAGCGCCGGAATTGGCGCATATCTACGCAAGAACGAGAACCGCCCAGACCACTCACCCCCGGTCGACGCCCATGTAGGCGGGCTTGGTGCCCAGACCCGGCATCGTGCGCATCTCACCGAGGAGCGGGTAAATGAACCCGGCGCCTGCCGAGGCCCGCGCCTCACGGACTGGGACGGTATAGCCGCGTGGGGCTCCCTTCAGCGCCGGGTCGTGGCTGATCGACAGGTGCGTCTTCGCCATGCAGATGGGCAAGTTGCCCAGCCCCTGTTCCTCGTACTGGGCGATCTGCCGAGCCGCGGTCGCGGAGAACTCGACGCCGTCGGCGCCGTAGATCTCCCTCGCCACGGTCTCGATCTTCTCGGCGAGGCCGGCCTCGTCGGGATACAGCAGACGGAATTCGGAGGGCTCGTCGCAGGCGGCGACTACCGCCTCGGCCAGCTCCAGCGCTCCCTGCCCGCCGCGAGCCCAGTGGTCGCTCGTCACCGCCGCCAGCGCGCCGGCCTCGATTGCGGCCTTCTTGACCATCTCGATCTCGGCCTCGGTATCGGTGTGGAAGGTGTTAGCGGCGACGACCACGGTAATGCCAAACTTCTTGGCGTTCTCGATATGTGCGGCCAGGTTGGACAATCCGGCCTCGAGCAGCGGCAGGTTCTCCGACGTGTACTCATCGTCGAGCGGCCTTCCGGGGATCACCCGGGGACCTCCGCCGTGCATCTTCAGCGCCCGCACCGTGGCGACCATGACGACGGCATCGGGAACCAGGCCCGACACCCGGCACTTGATGTTGAAGAACTTCTCCATGCCCATGTCGGCCCCGAAGCCGGACTCGGTCACGACGTAGTCACCGAGCTGGAGGGCGACCCGGTCGGCCAGGATCGACGAGTTGCCGTGGGCGATGTTGGCAAACGGCCCCGCATGGACGAAGGCGGGCTGCCCCTCGAGCGTCTGCATCAGGTTCGGGTGGAGCGCATCCTTCATCAGCACGGTGACGGCCCCGGCGACGCCGAGATCCTCGGCCGTTATGGCATCACCGGAGTACGAGGTGCCGACGACGATACGGCCGCAGCGGGCCCGCAGATCTTGCAGCGCCGACGCGTAGTCGGTGCCGTCGACGAGGGCCAGGATCGCCATGATCTCGCTGGCGACGGTGATGTCGAACCCCGCCTCGCGGGGCACCCCGTCGGCGGATCCGCCGAGGCCGATGACCCTATTGCGCAAGGCGCGGTCGTTGACATCGACCACCCGGCGCCACGCCACGTTGTTGGGATCGATCCCGATGCGCCTCAGACCCAAAGCCGCCAGCTGCTCATCGCTCCGCCGGCTCTCGTGGAACCAGCGGGCATCGATGGCGGCCGCAATCAGGTTGTGGGCGACGCTGATGGCGTGAATGTCGCCGGTGAGGTGGAGGTTGAAGTCCTCCATCGGCACAACCTGGCTGTAGCCACCGCCGGCGGCCCCGCCCTTGATGCCAAACGTCGGCCCCATCGACGGTTGCCGGATGGCGGCGACGGCGTTCTTGCCGATGGCCCCGAGGCCCTGGACCAGGCCGATGAGAGTCGTGGTCTTGCCTTCGCCGAGCGGCGTCGGAGTGATGGCGGTCACGTCGATGTACTTGCCGGTCGGGTTGCCGCTGACGCGTTTGAGAATATCCAGGTGCACCTTGGCCTTCGTCGACCCATAAGGAATCAGCTCGTCCGGTTCTATGCCGATGTCGGCGGCAATCGCGGTAATGGGCTGGATCTCGGCTGCCTGCGCGATGTCTAGATCGCTTGGTACTGAAGTGGCCACGTCATACCCCTTTGGGATGCGGAGAAGTACTCTGACTCGTGCCGACCGGCGCCTCGCGATAAGGGCCGAGCCCATGTCGCGACACGCGGTGCGACGGCCGATAGATGGAGATTGCCTCGAGCGGGGAGGGGCTCACGAGCGGCACACTCCACCTGCCGCCCAGTCATTTGCGTCCCAACCCGGAGCTTCGTCAATCGGCACCCCCCCATACTGACATCAACCCGCGCGGCCTCCAATTCCTGCCGGGGACGGCTCGATATCCGGTCATCCAGCAGGCGCCACATGGTGGTTCCCACGACGTTCCGGGTCGGGTACAGTGCCCGCGAGCCCGCCTCCCGGCGCGGCTCAGCTCGATCCGCAATCTCGCCAGGTAGGACTTCGTGGAACCCTTCAACGCCGGCCCGCTGGAGATCTATCGGACGCGGGTCGCTAGCACTTGGATCGACTACAACGGCCACATGAACGAGGGCTACTTCGCGGTGGCGTTCGGTGACGCCTCCGACGCCTACCTCACAAGGGCCGGCTTCGACGAGGACTACCGGCGCGATGTCGGCGGCACCTTCTACACGGTCGAAACGCATATCCGATACCTCCGCGAGCTCCAGGCGGGCGATCCGCTGCTGTTCCGGACGACGGTGCTGGGCGTCGATGCCAAGAAGCTGCATCTGTTCCACTCAATGGTCCACGAGGACGCCGGCTACGAAGCCGCTACTCAAGAGGTGTTCCTGCTGCATGTCAGCCTCACCGCCGCCGAGGTGACGCCGATGTCGCCGGCTTTGCTGTCCGCCATGGAACAAGACCGTGACGCCCACCACCACTTGTACCCGGAAGGCGCCGGCAACTCGATCCGTTCATTGCGATCCGACCCATGACACTCGAACGTCATGAGACCTCGACCGCCATCAGCGGTGCCTGGGGTTTGTTTGCCGCGCTCGGTCTGCTGATGCTCGGCAACGGGTTGCTGGGCACGTTGCTGGGGATTCGTTCCGAGCTGGAGGGCTTTGCGACCACCGCCACCGGCGCCATCATGGCCAGCTACTACGTCGGCTTTCTCTTCGGCTCGCAGATCGCACCCAAGACGCTGGAGCGCGTCGGCCACGTTCGCGTCTTTGCGGCGCTTGCCTCGCTGGCGTCGGCGTCACCACTGGTACACAGCGTCTTCGTGGACCCTCTCGTATGGAGCGCCATGCGCTTCGTGTTCGGTTTCTGCATGGCCGGGCTGTACGTTGTCGCCGAGTCATGGCTCAATCAGGCGGCAACCAACAAGACCAGGGGCCGGCTCCTATCCGTGTACATGCTGGTGATGATGGGAGGCCTCGGCCTCAGCCAACTGTTCGTCGGCGTGGCCGCCCCAACGGGCTTCAAGCTCTTTGTGCTCGCATCGCTGTTCGTCTCGCTGGCGGTGGTACCCATCTCGCTGCTTCAGGACCGGGCGCCGTCGTTTCACGCCCCGGAGAAGCTGCGCGCCGCCACGTTGTGGCAGCTCGCCCCGCTGGGAATCGTCGGCGGTGTCGGGGCGGGCATCACCGGCGGCGCCCTCATCGGGATCGGCCCGGTTTACGCCACCCGGGTTGGATTCAGCGCAACCGAGGTGGCGTGGGTGATCGGTGCCGCCCTCCTCGGCTCGCTCGCATGGCAATGGCCCATCGGGCTGATGTCGGATCACATGCCGCGGCGCCGCGCCCTTCTGCTCATCGCCGCCCTCGGCGCCGCCGTCGCCGCCGCCGGAGCTGAGTCGGATACTCCCGGCCTCGGCTATCTCCTGACCGTGATGTTCTTTCTCGGCGGCCTCACGTTCCCGATGTACTCGGTTGTGTTGAGTCACATCAACGATGTCATCTCCCGCAATCAGGCCGTCGCCGCCAGCTCCTTGTACGTGTTTGTGAGTGGGGTCGGCGCCATCCTCGGACCGCTCCTGGCCGCGCTGGCGATCGACGCCATCGGCACATCGGGGTTCTTCGTGGTGATCGGCGGGGCGCACGGGCTGGTCGCGGCCTACACCCTGTTCCGGATAGGTGTGAAGGCGCCCGCCGTTGGGCGCGATGAACAGACGCCGTGGCAGCCATTCCCGGCACGGGCCGGAGTGGTATTGGCCAGGCTCGCCAAAGCGGCCCGCGCCACGATTCTCAGTTGGCGATTTCAACGCCGTAGCGACAAGAGCTTGGAGGACATCTCTCGGATGTTCAAAGC
>CAMYJM010000288.1 GCA_947258635.1 uncultured Acidimicrobiaceae bacterium | reverse complement strand
CCGGTGACATCGATCGAGAACTGTGCACCCAGGTTGATCGAACCTGGATCTGCCGTGGTGCCGGCATCGAACTCGAGCGGCCCGACATTGGCCGTGAAGGCGAGGTCGGAGGCGGCCGCATTTGCAGAAATCGAGAAACCGGTTGATCCCAGCACGAAGGGTGTGATGTCGTCCAGATCCACCCCGAAGTCGAGATCTAGTGCGGCTTCGACGGCAATGCCGACGTCGCCGGCGGCGTCGAGGCCGACCAGATCGTTGTCGCCGAGTTCGACGTTGAAGGAGCCCATTACCTCGTATGGCGCCGTCAGATCGATGTTGAATGTCACTTCGTTGCGGGCAGAGTCATAGTCGACCGTCACGGCGATCGTCGTCGGCACAATGCTCTGTCCGAGGACTGAGTCGAGTGCGTCCTGCAGGGCGTCTTCGATCATCGCGCCTACGCTGGCCAATGTGCCGTTGACGGCAGGGCAGCCGTCATTGACTGTGCCGTCGGCGTCATCATCGTCGTCCAGCAGAGCACCTTCCCCGTCTGCACAATCGTTGTTGGCGGCGCCGACCGCCAGGCCGCCACCTTCGGGGGCGGCGCCCACGGTCGGGCAACCGTCGTTGGTAAAGCCGTCGCCGTCGTCATCGACGTTGTTGGCGCAATCCGGCCCGCCGGTCATCGAACCGTCGCCCTCGGCCGGGTTCTCCAGGTCTTCGGCAACTTCGAGTACGACGTCGCTGAAGTCGATGAGGTCGCTGAGGCTCTTGCCGACAAGCGGAAGCGGCTCGTCGAGAACGCCACCAGCTACGCCGTCGAGCCCCTGGGCGAACGCACGAATCGCCGCGATGATCTGGGTCAGCGAAGCGGTGCTCTCGGACTCGGGCCTGTCGTTGGCCGGGAACCCGGAGCCGGGGCAGCCGTCGTTGATGACGCCGTCGCCGTCGTCGTCCACTGTGTTCGAGCACGGGCTGAAGTTGAAGATGTCGGTCGTTGCCAGCGAGCTCGCATCGATGTTGAGATTCGTGATGAGTTGGCCGACGTCGGACACCGGGCCGTTCACCGACGACGTTAGGACGATGTTGCCGCCAGCGAGGGGCGTGGCTCCCACCGTGGCTGATACGGGAACGGTCGCGGCGAAGTCTGCGACGAGTGCGGTCTGGACGGCTGCCGTGCCCGGCGCATCCGGACTGTCGCCGAGCACGTTGAAGAGGTCACCGAGGGTAAGGCGGCCGTCGGCCGAGTCGGAGAAGTCGACGGTCACGCGCGCTTTGTTATCGGTCGAGGCCGGTCCGTCGATGGCGACGGTGGCGCCGGCGATACCTACTTCGAGGATGCCGACTGTGGCAGAGGCGCCGATTCCCGAGGCGGTGAGGGTCGCACTTGCAGTGCCCTCGGGGCTGCCGGCTGCGGTGCCGACGTCGAGGAAAATGCGATCAATGAGGTTGGGGGCGTTCGCGCAGTCGCTGTCGCCGGCGTCGCTCGTCCCATCGTCACCGTTGTCCACTCCGTCAAAGCAGCTGCCGTGCCCGGCGCCATCCTCATGAGGCTGTACCGTCAGGTCGAAGCCAAACGTCAGCGCCAGGCTGTAGTCGGCGTTCAACGTCGCGTTGGCCCCGGCGGTGATCTCGACGCCGGAGAGGATGTCGAGGTCGGGGAAGCGAAGCCGCAGTGGATCTTCGACACCCGCCGGTGGCGTGTTCCCGACATAGACCGTCTTGCTGGCCGAGTCGGAGATGTTGAGCGTGAAGAGCAGAACGTCGCCGGAATGGGCCAGCGTGACGCCGCTGATGCCCGGCACTGTCGCCAACAGCGCCTCGAGTTCCTGGGCACTTCCGAACGTCGGGATCAGCGTATCTTCGCCGGGCTCATCCACGGCGAGATCGTTGTCATTGTCGATGCCGTCGTTGTCCTCCGTGACCATGGCGTTCATTGCTGCCCGAACCCGGCCTTCGAGGCTGATCACGTCGTTGATCGAGCCGCCCACGAGCGGAAGCTCCACATCGAGGCGGCGTGTCGTCTGGAGGCCGCCGAGCAGTGTCGCCAGGCGATCGAATGCGGCGAAAGCCTCGCCGAGCGTGAAGTTCTCGAAGTCGGCGAGGTCACCGAGGGCGCTGGGCAAACTCACCGTCGGGGAGTCTCCGACGTTGGGAAGGAGGAAACTGAAGGTCCCGTCCGGTCCCCCTGCGATCAGGGAGCTGTCGATCGTGAGGCTCACGTCGGCGACGTTGGCGGGCTCATCGATGACGGCGAATGAGACGAGATCGGCGATCGCCGTCGCGTCGAACTCGTCGTAGGTGATTTTGCCATTGGACGGCGGCGTCGTATCAGGGTCATTGACCGTGAGTGCCGCCGCCAGGTCGATCTTGGCGGAGCCGCCGAGCGACACGTCGGTGAAGCCGAGCTGGGCATCGGCGATGTTGAGAGGGTCGACATCTGCGGTGACGTCGATCGTCAACGTGGGTGCCGGCGTCGTCAGCAGGTAGAACGAGTTGTCGAGGTCGGACGTCAGTTGGCTCGTATCAAGCTCAAAAGAGAACGTACCGGCAAGAGCGGCGGTGGCATCAACCGAGCCGCCCGAGATGGGGAAGCCGTCGCTGGACGAGAACGGGATCGTAACCGGCTTGCTGATGGCGAACGTCAGGGAGAGGGGGATGATGTCGCCGACTTGAGCGCCGACGACCGAGGACAGCGTCAGCGGGGCGGAGCTCCCGGCCGCGATCGCGGCCTCCAGCTCGGCCGCGGTCACATCGGCATCGGCTGCCAGTGCGTCCATCTGGTTCTTCAGGGCCGTGAACCGATCCACGAGCGACAGCGCCTGCGCCACAGTGGCGTCACTCAGGGGGATGGCATCCTGAAGCCCATCGAGGGATGGCAGCTGATTGAGTTGGTCGGCGAGGCGCGACAAAGCGGCGGCGATGATCTTCTCAGGGTCCCCCGTCGATCCCGACGGCAGACTGAGAGCAAGGAAAGGAACAGCCGAATGAGCGTTGGCGGCAGTTGCCGCCCCCGCGGAGGTCGGCGTCGCCACCATCATGCTGGTAACGAGCGCGAGTGACAGGACTCCAGAGCTGATGCTCTTTCGCAGCTTCATGCGTACCCCTCTATGTGTGTCTGGACACCGCCAATGCGATGTCACGGGGTACGGTGATGCCGTACTTGCACCCAGCCATCAGCGCGCCCCACTCCCCTAGTTCTCCCGCGTGCCATAGTCACGCAGCGCTCACACTACGCCTCGCGGTTGGGTTCTGTCCACGGAATCCTCCCAAATCGCGACCAACCGCCTCCGGCGTGATCAGCTGCGCGGATTTCCAGATCGTCCCGCGTGCGAGAAGAGCGCGCCGACCGCGCTGGACGCCGCCAGGTGCCAGACGGCGTGTCCTTGAATCACGGATCCCGGGTCGCACAACGCCCCTCCGGTGCGGCTGAGGAACCAGATGATGAGGCCCGCGGCGAAGATGGCGGCGGCGACAACCGGCGGCCGCCTTCCGGCAATCAACCGGCCCACCTCGATCGCGCTCACGATTCCCAGCGCGTAGAGCGTGAGGTCGTGTGCCCAGGTGGCTGCGCCGCCGGGCGCCGCATGGAACCACGCAGAGCCGGCCCCGACCGCGACGGCGAGCGCCGCCGGTAGCCGCCGGCCGCGGCGCCACAACCAGATGCCGGCCACCACAAAGGCGGTTGCCGACAGCGCGTTGACGGGCTGGGCCGGCCAGCCATCGCGCAACAACTCGCAGTCAAAAGGCGCCACCCCCTCATATTGGCGGCCCGCATCAAGGGGCGCGTCTGGTGTACTGTGGGTTTGCTGCAGATCCTCCGCAGGAGAGCCCGGCTGCGATGCCGGGCGCCGAAGGAGCAACCGTCCCGGGAATCTCTCAGGCACCCGGACTGTGGAGAGGAAGCAACTCTGGAAAGTGGGTGAGGCTCGGCGAGCCGGACCCCGCCGAAGGTGCAAGCCCGCCGCGGTGGGCGAATCTCTCAGGCCGTCGACAGAGCGGGGCGAGGCGCAAATCGCGTCTTGCCGAGCGAACGTCAGGAGTCAAAGAGTGAGCAGCACCTCGGGGGAGATCACTCCCGCCAACCCGGATTTCTGGCAGCGCCACATCGGAGTTGCCGGTGACGATGTCGACCAGATGCTCGAGACGATCGGCGTCGGCTCGATCGACGAGCTGATCGATCGAGCTGTGCCCGAGTCGATCCGGATCCGCGATGCGCTCGATGTTCCTCCGGCGCGAACCGAGGCCGAGGTCACCGAAGCGTTGCGCAGCCTCGCCGACAAGAACCAGGTATACACCTCGTTGTTGGGACAGGGCTACTACGGCACGTTCACCCCGCCGGTGATCCAGCGCAACATCTTGGAAAACCCCGGCTGGTACACGGCGTATACCCCCTACCAGCCCGAGATCTCGCAGGGCCGCCTGGAGCCGGTATGGACATTGCCAATGCTTCGATGCTCGACGAGGCGACGGCCGCCGCAGAGGCGATGGCGTTCCTGCGGCGGACCACGAAGTCCACCAACGACGTTTTCTTCGTCGACGCCGGCTGCCACCGCCAGACGATCGAGGTCGTCGCCACCCGCGCCGAACCCATCGGCATCAAAGTGGTGGTGGGCGACCCCGAGCGCGATCTCATTGCCGGCGAAGCCTTTGGGGTTCTCCTCCAGTACCCGGCTACGGGCGGGTCGATTCCGGACCATCGCGAGCTGATGGCGCGGCTGCGCGAAGCCGGAGTGGGAATCGCCGTCGCCGCCGACCTGCTGGCGCTGACGCTGCTCACTCCACCGGGCGAGATGGGAGCCGATGTTGTCGTCGGTTCTGCGCAACGCTTCGGCGTTCCCATGATGTTCGGTGGTCCCCATGCCGGCTACATGGCCGTACGCGACGACGGCAAGCGCAACCTGCCGGGGCGCCTGGTCGGTGTCTCCAAGGACTCGGACGGCCGCCCCGCGCTACGCCTGGCCCTGGCAACCCGCGAGCAGCACATCCGCAGGGAGAAGGCGACTTCGAACATCTGCACGGCCCAGGTGCTGCTGGCGGTGATGGCCGGGATGTACGCGGTGTACCACGGTCCGGATGGATTGCGTCAGATCGCGCGTGACGTCCACGACCACGCGGCGGCTCTGGCGGCCGGGCTCCGCGACGGCGGCCTGGAGCTGGGCAACGACACCTGGTTCGACACGCTCACCGTCAAGGTGCCCGGCCGCGCCGACGAAGTTGTTGCCGCGGCCGAAGACCGGCACATCAACCTGCGGCTCATCGACGCCGACACGGTCCGGGTTTCGGTCGACGAGACGACCACCGCGGAGATCATCGACGCGGTTCTCGAGTCTTTCTTAGTTGTTGGGCGGAGCGCCGATTTCTCCGACGCCCCATCCGGATTGCCGGCCGAGCTGGTTCGCACCAGCGCCTACATGACCCATCCGGTGTTCTCGAGCTACCGGTCTGAGACGGAGATGCTGCGCTACCTGCGCAAGCTGCAGCACAAGGACATCGCCCTCGACCGGGCCATGATTCCGCTGGGGTCGTGCACCATGAAGCTGAACGCCACGACCGAGATGGTTGCGATCACGTGGCCCGGCTTCGCCTTGCTCCATCCCTACGCTCCGCTGGAGCAGGCCGCGGGCTATCTCGAGCTGATCGCCGATCTCGAGCGCTGGCTCGCCGCGGTCACCGGGTACGACGCGGTATCGCTGCAACCCAACGCCGGGTCGCAGGGGGAGTTGGCCGGGCTGCTGGCCATCCGCGGCTACCACCACAGCCGCCACGAGGGGCACCGCAACGTTTGTCTGATCCCGGCTTCGGCCCACGGAACCAATCCGGCCTCGGCGGCCATGGCCGGCCTGCGGGTCGTTGTCGTCAAGACCGACGAGCGGGGCAATATCGATCTCGAAGATCTGAAGGCCAAGGCAGAGGAACACTCCGCCAACCTGGCGGCACTCATGATCACGTATCCGTCGACCCACGGCGTCTTCGAGGCCGAGGTCACCGAGGTGTGCGCAACGGTGCATCGCCACGGCGGCCAGGTGTACGTCGATGGAGCGAATCTCAATGCTCTACTCGGTGTCGCCAAGCCGGGCCTCTTCGGCGGTGATGTGTCCCATCTGAATCTCCACAAGACCTTCACCATCCCCCACGGCGGGGGCGGTCCCGGTGTTGG
>CAMYJM010000287.1 GCA_947258635.1 uncultured Acidimicrobiaceae bacterium | reverse complement strand
CGGCCCTGGCCGACGACGGGGTTGCGGTCGACGTGGTGCAGCTCGACACCGGTCGCGCCTCCGACGCTCTGGTCACCCGGATCGATGCGCCGATCCTCGTGCGCGAAGGGGAATCGGTTCCGGTGAATGTGAAGGTGCAGGCGACGGCGGCCGGTCCGGCGACGGTGGTCGTGACGGCTGCCGGCCGGACATACGAGGTGGTGACCGAGCTGGCCGTCGGCGCCAACACGGTGCGGTTCGAGATCCCGGCCGGCACCACCGGCACGCTGCCGATCAAGGCTGAGGTCGTCGCCGGCTTCGACGCCATTGCCGAGAACAACGTGAGTGAGGTCATCGTCGAGGTCATCGGGTCCGCCAGTGTGGCCATCGTCGAAGGCAAGATCGGCGACGGCGCCGAGTTGGCGCGGGCGCTGGCGGCAAGTGATATGAAGGTGGCGACACTGGCGGCGATCCCGTCTGCGGCCGAGCTTCTCAACTACGACGCGGTAGTGCTGGTCAATGCGCCCGCTCCCGCCGACGCCCAGGCTGCCGACCTCGCCGCCTTCGTGGAGGACTTGGGCCGCGGGCTGTTGGTCGTCGGCGGGGACAACGCCTACGGGCTCGGCGACTACGCGTCTTCGCCGCTGGAGAAGATCCTCCCGGTGTCGAGCAACCCCGACGACCTCATCCGCCGCCAGCCGGTCGCAGAGGTCCTGGTGATCGACACGTCCGGCAGCATGGCCGACTGCCATTGCGGTGGCGGTGAACATGATGTGTCTGAGGAGGGTGGGGTCAACAAGACCGACATCTCGCGAGCGGGTGCCGGCCTCGCCATCTCCGCGCTGCAGGACTCGGATCGGGTCGGAGTGCTGGCCTTCACCTCGGGCATCCGCTGGGCGCTGCCTCTCGCCAACAAGCCCGACGAGGCCGCCGTGGCGACGGCATTGGCCACTTTGACGCCGCAGGGCGACACCGAAATCGTGGTGGCCTTGCGCGAGGCACTGGATGCGCTGCGTGACGCTCCTGAGGAGATCCGCCACATGGTGCTGTTCACGGACGGCTGGGGCAACGACACGAACCTGCTTCCCATGGCCCAGGAGATCGCCGATGCGGGAATCACACTCTCGGTGCTCGGAACGGGGGAGGGGACGGGGGAGACCTTGCGGCGGGCGGCGGCCCTCGGCGGCGGCCAGTACTACCCGGGGCGCGATCTCGACGCCATTCCCGATATCTTCATCGAGGAGACTTTGCGGGTGTCGCGGCCGCTGATCGCCGAGGGGGTGTTCCTGCCGACTCTCGGGGCCGTGTCCCAGGTCACCGTGGGGCTCACCGCGGCGCCCCCACTGCGTGGCTACGTGCTGACCAAGACTAAGCCGACGGCGGCGGTGCCGCTGGAAGTCGGCGCCGGTGATCCTCTTTTCGCGACCTGGCAGCGCGGCCTCGGGCGGGCCGCAGTGTGGACGTCTGATGCCACCGTGCGCTGGTCGGCCGACTGGGTCGAGTGGGACGGCTTTGTCGATTTCTGGGGCCGGATGGTGTCCGACGTCTTGCCGCCGGGGCGGGACACGCCGCCGTCCGTGCGGCTGGACGGGGGAACCCTCGAGATCGGATATCAGGCGGAGGTTCCGCTCGATGCCATCGCCATCGCCACGATCCGCGATTCCGATGGCAACGTGACCATGCAGCCGCTGCAGCGAACCGACGAAACCACCTTCAGCGCCCGGGTACCGGTCGCGGCGGCCGGTGCCTACTGGGTAGCGGTGCAGGTCGAGGATCCGTCGGGCACGCGGGCGTCCGGTAGCGGCGGGGTCGTTGCCGGCTACGCGGACGAGTTCGCCTTCCGGGACCCGGATCCGGCTTTGGCTGCAGACGTCGCGGCCGCCACGTCGGGTCGAGTGGATCCGCCGGCGACGGCGGCCTTCGAGGCGGCCCCGGTGCGGGGGGACGCCGCCACCCCATTGTGGCCGTGGCTGGCGGCGCTGGCGCTGGCGCTGTTCCTCGTCGATGTAGCACTGCGCCGCATTGTGGTCGCTCGCGGTGACTTCGAAGTGTGGCGCGAGGCCATGCGACCCCAGGCCAAGCGTCCGGTGGCCGCGCTGGATACGAGTGAGCCGCCGGCGGAACCTCCCTCGGGCGAGGTCCCCCCGGCCGCCGGACCGGCGCCACGTCGCGAAGCTCTGCCGGAAGAAGAGACTCTGGCGCAGCTCCTGAGGCGCCGCCGTAAGCGATAGGGTGATCGCAGCTCCTGCGGGGCCACGGAGGTTAAGACGGCCTTAGCGCCACCATGATGTGCTTCGCGGCCCCCGCTGGTAAGTTCGTCCCGCTGGCGCGCGCCAAGTTGTTTCGGCCCTCCCGTGGGCCGCGCGTGTCGCGGCTGTGAGGAGGAGATTATGAAGAGACGTTTGGCCTTCCTGACGATGGCCTTATCGCTAACGGTAGCCCTGGCGCCGACGGCCGGGTTGGCTCACGACAGCCCTAACGACGGCCACATCCCTAAGGATGCCAACTACGGCTTCGAGGTCATCGGCCGCGACACACTGGGAGGAGTCACCGACGGGCTCTACACCGATGTGTGGTCGCATGACGGCTACGCCTACATAGGGACGTTCCAGGACCCTTGTACCGACGCCGGCGTCTTCATAGTCGACGTGGCTGCTGCCATCGCCAACTATCCGGACACCGAAGGTGCCACGGTGGCCGACATCAAATCGGCGCCGAACACCCGCATCAACGACGTCAAGGTCCACACGGTCGGCGACGTCGACGTGCTGATCACCACCCAGGAGCCGTGCGGGAAGAGCATCCCCGCCGCGCCGCAAGCGGGTGGCAACCCTCCGGCTCAGGTCGGTCAGGGCGGCGTCAGCCTGTACGACGTGACCGACCCGGCCAATCCGCGTGCGCTGAGGAAGAACTTCCTCGAGTTCGGCGGCGTGCACAACACCTTCGCCTGGGACTGGGACGGCAAGAGCTACCTGATCGGCACCGCCGACACGTTCGACCTCTTCGACACGTTCTTCGTCGACATCACCAAGCCGCAGTCGCCGAAGTTGCTGACCGTGACCGGCGCCCTCGACTGGCTCGGCCAGGACCCAAGCGCCTTCGACGACGGCCAGTTCGCCACCGGCTCGTCGGCAGGGAACTTCAACCACGACGTCTGGGTCAACGTCATCGACGACGTCCCCACCGCAGTGGTGTCCTATTGGGACCTCGGCTTTGTCACGCTCGACGTGACCGATCCGGCCAACCCGGTGTTCCTCGACGACTCGACCTACGTCGACCCCGAGCCCATCGTCGGCCAGCCCTACGAGGGCAACGCCCACGCCGCGGTCTTCGGCGGCGGAGGCGACTACATCTTCGGTGGTGACGAGGACTTCTCGCCCTCGAGCTTCAGCGTCAGCTTCCTCGGGACGGAGTACCCGGCGGGTGTGGCGCTCTTCGGCGACGATCCGAACACGCTGTCCGGCAACGTCGAGTACGTCGGCGGAGACGGCTGCGCAGCGGTGGCAGCGCCCACGGTTGCCGCGCCGGCGGTGGCGGTGATAGACCGCGGCGCCTGCTTCTTCTCGACGAAGGGCTACAACGCACAGGTCGCGGGCTACGACGGCTACATCATCGTCAACAATGCCGGCGACGGTCTGCTCAACATGTCGGCTGGCGATCCGCCCCTGCCCACGATCCCAGGGGCCTTCATCGGCCAGTCCGACGGGGACGTCTTCAAGGACGTCGCAAACGCAGGCGAGACGGCTTCGGCCAGCTCGATCTTCGACGGCTGGGGCTACCTGCACATCATCAACAACACCGGTGGCGACGTCGAGGTGCCGGTTGGTGGAGCGGCGAGTGGCAACACCGCGAGCATCCCGCAGATGGGTGAGCTCGGGTACTACGCCCCGGAGCAAACGGTGCAGGAATGCGGCCTCGACTTCGAAGGTGAGGAGGTGTGCTGGGGCACCGATTTCGGCGACCTCACGATGCACAACATCGAGGCCGACCCGCTGACTCAGGCCCTCACGCCGACGTTCGACCAGGGCCCGCGGATGTTCGTCAGCTGGTACTCGCTCGGCATGCGGGCGGTGGAGTACCGGCCCGGACACTTCCACGACAACAGCAACGACGAGGGCAGCTACTCCCAGAACGTCCACGAGGTGGGTCGTTGGATCGAGCCGGAAGGCGGGTCCAACTTCTGGGGTGTGCACGTGGACCAGATGGAGATCGACGGCGAGCCGACGCAGGTGATCCTGGCGTCGGACCGCAACAACGGTCTCTACGTCTTCACGTTCAGCTGTCTCACGCGTGGTGACGTCGGTGACGACCCTGGGGACATCCTCTACTGCGACCCGGAGACCACGAGTCCGTGACGTCTCGCCACCAATGACGTATCCGGCTCATTGACGGATACGATGTCATCGGGTGGCCGGTGCGGTCGCCGGCATCGTCTGGCCGCCGATGTTTCCCGCGTCGCGGAGGTGAGCCACAATGGAGCCTATGACTGCCTACGTGTCCGCAGGTAGAAGCGGCACATACGTCGCCGAGGTGACTTCCCTCGACACCGCCATCAGCCTCGGCAGTGGCGATGTGCCCGTGCTGGCCACGCCCCGCGTCGTGGCCTGGCTCGAAGCCGCCGCGGTGGCTGCGCTCGAGGGCTTGCCGCCAGAGATGACGACGGTCGGTATCCACATCGCGGTGGATCACACCGCCCCCACACTCGTGGGAGCTGAGGTGCGCGCTGAAGCGGAAGTCACCGCGGCTGACGGGCCTCGGATCGAATTCGCCGTTCGCGCCTACGAACGAGACCAGATCGTGGCCGGGGGCACCCACACTCGGATCATGGTCGACCGAAGGCGGTTTATGGCTCGGGCCCGGCTGGAGCCGGAGAACTGATCGATTGTCGCTGCATCGCCCAGGCGGCGGTGCCGATTCCCGCGACGATGCCAGCGATATACCACCAGACGGGCCCCCCACCGAGGCTCGGTCGCAGGGGTTCGGTCGCGAGGCGCCCGGCAGCCGCCACGGTCAGCGCGGTCGCGGCGGCGAGTCCCGGCGGCAGCCGCCGCTTGCGCACTACAGCCAGCGCGGCGGCAGCCAAAAGGTAGATGCCTGCCGCGTACAGTTCGACCGGATGGCGCCCGATGGCGCTGCCGGGCTGGGTCATCGACCACGGTAGATCCGTTGGTGACCCCAGGCAGGCCTCGCGGGGGAGGCAGCCGAACTGCCAGCCGCCGAGGGCGGCCAGGGCGGCCACCGCCACCGCGTCGGCAACGGCGACGAGCTCGCCCCGGGCGGCGAAGGCCACTGTCAGCATCGCGGCCAGCGACGCCGGCCCGATGGCGACCCCGCCGCGGACGATCAGAATGTCCATCGGGCTGGTCAGTGGGTTGACCCCGCTGCCGACCATGGCGGCCAAGCGCCCGACGAATAACCCGACTACGGCGGCTGTCAGCAGGATCTCGCCCATGTCGCGGGCGCAGTCGGCAGCATTTCCCCGGGCCGCTTCCCAGCGCAGGGCGGCGACTCCGGCGGCGAAGGCCATCGCGGCGGCGAAGAGAAGGGTGAATTCCATCTAGCCGCCGGTCGCCCGCACGAGCTCGTCGACCTCGAGAGCGAGGGTGCGTTCGTCGATCACTCCAAAGTGGATTCTGGCCACCGAGGCGTCGGCGTTCATGAAGAAGGTGAGTGGAACGCCCGTCGTGCCGCCGAGGTCGGCAACAACCGAGCCGTCGTTGTCGGCGACATGGCGGATGGCGGCGTCTCCGAAGAACTCGGCGATGAAGCCCTTGGCGTTCTCCGGCGAGTCACGCACGTTGAGCCCGATGAACTCCACGGTGTTGCGGTACTCGGATGACGCGGCAGCAAGCAACGGTGCCTCCGAACGGCACGGGCCGCACCAGGAAGCCCACACGTTCACCACTGCCGGCCTGCCGGCTTCCCGGATCGATGTGATGATGGCGTCGGTCGAGACCTCTGCGAGGTCGGGAATCGAACTGGTGTCGGCGTTCGTCCCGCACGCGGCGATGACCAGCACCAGTGCCACCAGGGCTTTTCGCAGCTTCATGACCTCCGCTCGAGCGCTTCCAACACAGCCGCCGGCTGCGTGCCGCGCTCGGCGAGCACAACGAGCAAATGGTAGATGAGGTCGGCCGCTTCCTCGGCGAGTTCCCCGCGGTCGAGGCCGGCGGCGTGGTCTTTGGCCGCCAGCAGAACTTCGGTTGCCTCCTCCGTCAGCTTGCGTGTGGTTGCGTTGACTCCCTTTGAGACCAGCTCGGCGGTATAGGAGCCGGTCGGCCTGGCGGCCACCCGGTCGGCGATCACCGCCCAGAGCTGCTCGAGCTGTGCGAATCCCTGGCGATCGGTTGTCGCACCGAAGCATGATGTCTCACCTGTGTGACAGGTTGGACCATCAGGGCGCGCCGTCACCAGGAGAGCGTCACCGTCGCAGTCGGCGGCGATCCCGACGAGGTGCAGCGAGTTCCCGCTGGTTGCCCCTTTCTGCCACAGCTCCTGGCGACTCCGGCTCCAGAAGGTGACCAGCTCATCCTCGACGGTCCGTCCGAGGCTCTCCTCGTTCATGTAGCCGACCATGAGAACTGCCCCGGATCTGCTGTCTTGCACCACCGCCGGGACGAGGCCCGCGGCGTCGAACTCAACCGCTGTGGTATCAAAGAGCATGGTCACAGCCTCACGGCGACGCCCGAGGCCGCCAGGCCGGCCTTGAGTGACGTGAGAGTTATCTCGTCCCGGTGGAAGATCGATGCCGCCAGGACAGCGTCGGCGTCGGCGCCGTCGAAGGCTTCGACACAGTCGGCGATGGATCCTGCGCCGCCTGAGGCGATCACGGGCACGTGCACGACGGCCTTGACGGCGCGCAGCAGCTCCAGGTCGTACCCGTCGTACGTCCCGTCGCGATCCATCGACGTTACGAGGAGCTCCCCGGCTCCTCGCGCAGCCCCCTCGGCGGCCCATGTGACGGCGTCGCGTCCGGTCGGGGTGCGGCCCCCATGGGAGTAGACCTCCCAAGCGTCGTCCCTCCGTTTGGCGTCCATGGCGAGCACGACACATTGCCGCCCGAATTCGGCAGCGCACCGGTCGATCAGATCTGGATCGGCCAGCGCCGCCGTGTTGATGACGACCTTGTCGGCCCCGGCGCGTAGTGTCGCTCGCATGTCGGCCACCGAGCGGACCCCACCGCCGACCGACAGCGGCACAAAGACGTTCCGGGCGGTGCGGCGCACGACGTCGAGCATCGTGGCCCGACCGTCGCTCGAGGCGGTGATATCGAGGAAGCAGATCTCGTCGGCGCCGCCGGCGGCGTATTTCGCTGCCAGCTCAACCGGA
>CAMYJM010000286.1 GCA_947258635.1 uncultured Acidimicrobiaceae bacterium | reverse complement strand
GTGGCTAGTCCCGACCCGAGCACGGCGCCGGCCATCGTGAGGTCGTCGTCCGATGCGGCTTCGACCGGCCCGCCGGTGAGGGTCCGTAGGTAATCGAAGAGGACCTGGTCCGAGGAGGCGCCCGCATCCAGTTGATCACAGAAGAGGGCGCCAGTCGCCAGGAAGACGTGGGGTGACTCGAGGGCCATGCCTTGGTAGGTCGTCCCCACCAGCAGGTGCTCGATCACCTCGACATATGAAACGAGATCAACGTCGGCGGGCGATGCGGGACCCGGCGACCGGGTCGTGCTCGTGGTGACCGGCGGCACAGTCGTGTCGGGCACTGCGGTGACGGTGGGGACGGTGGAAGTAGGCGCTGGAGCCGGGATCGACTCCGCGGTCGACTCGGCGGAGATCCCCCCGCACGCGCCGAGCAGCAGGACCGCGACAGACAGGGACGTCAGCAGCCTCATCGCAATAGTATCGGCGCCAAGTCGACGCCGGTTGAGGCCGGCGTCTCCACCCCGTCCCGACGCTGGATCGCATCGGCTTCCCGGAAGTGCCCCGTTGAGTCATCCGGGCGACGACCCCGTCACCAGCGCCTGAACCCTGTCGAGCGGTATGGCAGTGGCAACGCGGCCCTCCCGCCCAACGGTCGTCTCGGCGGCGCACAGCGCGTTGAGGATCGCCTCTTCGGTGGCTTCGGCAACGCCGTGAAAGAGGGGGTCCATGTGTGCGTGCGGCAGCATCTCGAGGGCGTGATTGCGTTCCGGCCGTGAGGGGATGTGATTCCCGGTGGCGAAAGCCAAAAAGATGTCACCGCTTCCGTTGTGCCCGAAACCGCCGACCCGACCCAGGCCGACTGCGGCCCGTTTGGCGAGGCGGCGGCATTGGACCGGCAGCAGCGGGGCGTCGGTCGCGGCCACGACGATTATCGATCCCCCCGGCGGCGGCTGCGCCCGCGGCGAGGGCACCTCGGCATGATCGATGAGCCGGCCGACCGGGACACCGTCGACCCGGAGGTCCCGGCGGGCGCCGTAGTTGGCCTGGACGAGGACGCCGACCGTGTATGTGCCGGATGGCGTCCCGGCGAGGCGAGAGGCGGTGCCGATGCCGCCCTTGAACTCGTGGCAGATCATCCCGGTGCCGCCACCGACGCAGCCCTCGGCGACCGGGCCCGGGCCGGCACTGCGCAGCGCCAAGAGGGCGTCATCCTCGGTGACGGGAAACGATTCGATCGTGTTGAGCCAGCCGTCGTAGGTCTCGGCAACAACCGGAAGGTGGAAGGCCTCATCGACGCCGAGCTCGACGGCTGCTCTGACGAGCAGATCGCGCACCAGACCAACCTGGTGAGTGTTGGTGAGCCCGATTGGCGAGCCGAGCAAGCCGGATTCCTCGATCCAGGGCACGCCGGTCATCTCGCCGTTCCCGCTGAAGTTGTGCCAGGCGGCGCAGGCGAAGTCCGTCCAGATCCCGCCTGCCCGGGGGACGATCATCGTGACGCCGCTGCGCACCACCACAGGCTCATCGCGGATGATCGTAGCGTGCCCAACGTGCACGTCCGGCACGTCGGTGATGGCGTTGTTCGGGCCCGGGGGCAGGTCGCCGATGACGATCCCCAGATCACGCAAGCGGCGTCGCATGCCCGCTCCTTTCGACTGCTCCGAAGCTACTCCATGAATCCGCCCTCCGTCGTCCAACGGCATGACGCCGCGCACGTGACACCGCGTAGTGTTTGGTGGAGGTGCGACGGCAACACTGAGCAAGGAGGTGCGAAGTGGAGACGACTGCATCGGCAACCCGGCGCGGAATCGCGATCGGGTTGGTGCTGGCCATGGTGGCCGTGGTGCTCTGGTCAATTGCTGAGGATCGAGCGGATGCCACGACGCCCCAGGCAATACCCGCCGGGGCCCTTTTCTATCAGGGGGGAGACGAACTGCCCACGCCGATCGTCGGCGGGTGGTTCGCCAGGTACGAGGGAATCGACGGCGAGTCCCAGGATGCCAATCACGACAGGTGGATCAACATTCTCAGATACGAGTGGGGTGTTGAGAAGCCGAACGCGACGATCGGCGAAAGTCGGCGGCGTGCCGGCGCCGTGGTCGAAGATCTCGTGATTGAATTCGAGTACGAGAAGGCGTCGCCCAAGCTTCTCGAGAAGTGCTACAAGGGCGAGGTTATCCCGGAGATGGAGATCGAGCTGACGGCGACCTATGGAGGGGCCCGGGCTACGTACCTCAAGTACGAAATGGGGAACGTCCTGTGCACGATGTACAGGGTCGGTGGATCAGCCGACGGCGGCCCACCCACCGTCGTAGTCGCCAACAACTTCGAGGAGATCAAGGTCACCTACACGGAGTACGACAACGAAGGCAACTCCAAGGGTTCTGTAGAAACGGAGATCAAGGTCGGCAAGTAGCCGATGATGACGACCCGGGCGCGGGCCGTCACGGCAACAGCTCGAGCGTCATGCAGACGCTTCTGGGCCCATAATCGGCGAACGGCTCGCAGTACGCGAATCCTGCCGACGCATAGAGAGCTCGCGCCGGGGAAAACGCCGCCATCGGCCCGGTCTCCAGGCTGACGCGACTGTAGCCGCGGGCGCGAGCTGTGCCGACCAGATGGTCGATCATGGCCCGGCCGACGCCCTGTCCCCGGGCCGCCGCAGCAACGTGCATCGACTTGATCTCGGCGTGGAGGGAGTCGAGTTGCTTCAGGGCTCCCACGGCGAGCAGCACCCCGTCTCGGCGGATGCTGAAGAAGGAGATGTCTTCGACCAGCAGTCCGGCAACGTCGAGCGCGTGGACATCCTCGGCAGGAGTGACCTCCTCGGCGAATGCCAGATGCTTTCCGAGAAGAAGCTGCACGTCGGCTGCCAGCGGGTCGTCTCGACCGACTACCAGATCTGCCATCGGCGTATTCTCGCCGGGAGAAAGAGGAGAGGGAGCGCCACGCGGCGACTCCGTCGCGACCTCGAGGAGTTGCCGGCGCCCCTGGTGACATAGGAGACTTCCCCCATGTCGACCCGAGCCAGGTTCCTGCGGTTTCCCGCAGGCGTGTGGTTGGCGGCCGGCGGGGCCGTCGGACTGCTGCTGGCGAGCGCGCCCCGCTACGGCTTCCACCGCGACGAGCTGTACTTCATCATGGCCGGGCGCCGCCTCGACTGGGGCTACATCGACCAGCCGCCACTCACTCCGCTGCTGGCTCGCATGTCCGAGCTGGTCGGCGGCACCTCCCCGCTGGCGCTGCGGATCGTGCCGGCCCTCGCCGTGGGGACGATCGGCCTGCTGACCGCGGCGATCGCCCGCCGCCTCGGGGGCGGGCGGGTCGCCCAGGTGTTTGCCGCCTTTTCGGGAAGTTGGGCCGGCGTCGTCCTCGGCGAAGGGCACCTGCTCAGCACTGCGACCCTCGACTACCTGTTCTGGACGGTGGCGCTCTGGATTCTGGTCCTGCTCCTCGACGGGGCCGACCCCCGCTGGTGGCTCGGCTTCGGGCTCACGATCGGCCTGGGAATGCAGAACAAGTCGACGATCGGGTTCTTTGCCGTGGCCGCCGTCCTCGCGGTGCTCGGCACCGATCGCCGGCGGGCGCTTGCTGGGCCGTTGCCTTGGATCGGCGCCGCCATAGCCCTCCTCGTGGCCGCCCCCAATCTGGTGTGGCAAGCGTCCCACGGCTGGCCGCAGTTCGAGATGGCGGCGGCGCTGCGCGCCCGTAGCGACGGCCCGGTGGCGTTCGTCCTTTTCCAGCCGCTGCTGCTGTCGGTCGCGCTGGCGATCCCGGCCGCCGCCGGCTGGTGGCGTCTCGCCCGATCGTCTGAGCTGCGGCCCTGGCGAGCTCTGGCTTTGATGTACGGGCTCCTTTTCTTCCTCTTTCTCGTCACGGCGGGCAAGGCGTACTACGTGGCGCCGATGTACTCGGCCCTGCTGGCCGCCGGGGCTCTCTGGTTCGAAGGCCTCGGCCGCCGGGGCCGCGGTGTGATGGCAGGGGCCGCCGTCGTCGGAGTCGCGATCGGCACCTTGATTGCGTTGCCGCTACTCCCCCGGGACTCGTTCGAGGCGCTCGACCTCACAGGCGAACTGCGGGAGACCCTCGGCTGGCCCGAACTCGTCGACCAGGTCGCCGCCGTCCGCGATGGCCTTCCGGCCGGCCGGCGCGACGACATCGCCATCGTCACCGGCTCGTACGGCGAGGCGGGCGCCATCGACATTCTCGGTCCCGCTCGCGGATTGCCGGGTGCCGTGAGCGGCCACAACAACTACTGGCTCTGGGGCCCACCAGAGAACCACGGGGCGATCATCGCGGTCGGCCCGCTCGTGGGCCTGCTGCGCCTGGGGTGTCCCACGGTCGAGACGGCGCCCCACCTCTCCAACCCGTGGAACGTCGCCAATGTAGCCGCCGGCTACCCGATCCTGCTGTGCCGCCGGCCCAGCCGGCAGCT
>CAMYJM010000285.1 GCA_947258635.1 uncultured Acidimicrobiaceae bacterium | reverse complement strand
GGTGCTCCGGGTCGGCGCCTAGGACCTGCCACACCTCGTGACCCCAAGCATCGAAGACCATGAACTGGTCGGGCACGGGATCCTTGGTGTCACCGCGGTGGATGATGTAGGCCAACTGGTCGGCGGCGTCGACCAATGGCACTCGGAACTCGGCGCCAAAGATGTCGAACTCCGCAGGGCGTACCGGATCGGGCCAATCGGTCGGAGAAGCCGCCCCGGTCCAAACGTGCAACCCCCAGAAGTCGTTGAAGTCCAGGCTGGTCGGGTCACCGAAGTCGCCGTCCGGCCGGTGGTAGTGGATGGTGGCGAAGTCCTCGGCTGCTCCGCGCGACGGGTAGATCGCCTCGTCGAGCGACATCTTCCATACGGTTGCGGATTCCGCCGGGGTGAAGCTCTCGTCCGGACCCGGGTCCTTCTGGTCACCTCGATGGATTATGGAATTCAGTGCCTGTGAGGAGTCGAGGATGTCGACCGTCCAGAAGGCGCCGAAGTCATCGATGCCGTCGGGCGGCTTCGGGCTGGTCCACGCGGTGCCCTCGGCCGGGTCGATGGCGTCACCCCACAGGTGCAGACCCCAGAAGGTGTTGAAATCGGGGCTGGGTGTTCCGTAATCGCCGTCGTCGCGGTGGTAGCGGATCGTCACATATCCTTGGGCATCCGCCTCCGACGTATAAACGTTCACGTCGCCCTGACGTAACCAGATCTCCGGTGAGTCGACGGGGACGAAACTGCGGTCGGGACTTCCGTCCGGATCCTTGGTGTCGCCGCGGTGGACGATGAAGTTCACCGGCAGGGTGTCGTCGGCCAGCTCGATCCAGGCGAAGCGGCCGTAGTCGTCCTCGCCGAGGAAGGGCTTCGGCGAGAACCAGTCGGTGCCCTCGCTGATGTCGATGGCGTTGCCCCACAGGTGGAGACCCCAGAAGTCGTTGAAGTCGCCCGTGGTGTGATCGCCGTAATCCCCGCCCGGACGCTGGTAGTGCACCACTGCGTACGGGGTAGCGGGTCCACCGGGTGCGGGGAACTCCACGCCAACGTTGACCGCTTCGGCGGCGGCCAGATTGCCGGCCAAGTCGTTCACAATCGCCCGGAACGACAGCGGCACCGGTTCTGCATCCCGCAGATGGCCGGCGTCGTAGAACACCCGGTAGGGCGGATTGTCGTCGGTGCCGATCGGCTCGTACTCACCGGCGCCGACCCGCACCGCGAACGTCACCTCGGCCAGCCGGTCGGAGTCGAGTACGGCCGCGATCTCGATGCGGTCCAGCACGTCGTGGCCGTCCCACGAGTTCGCCTCCAGCGTCACCGTCTGCCCGTGAGTGAGGCTGGTGATCTGGATGCCCGGGGCAGCAGGGCTCATCGGGGCCGGCCGCTTACTCTGGTAGATCACCACCGCCAGAGGCGGCACCGTCACCTCGAGCACTCCTCCGGGACCGGTGGTGAGCATCTTGGGCACGCCGTCGTCGGATCCGAGCTTGCGCGACTCGAGCTGGTACTTGACGCCGCCCGGCGAGTAGGTCGGCACGACGGCGGTGGCGGCCGTCGTGCTGTTGTTCATCGCCACGACGAACTCGATCCGCTCATCGCGATCGATGCGGCTGAACGCGTAGATGCCCGGCCCGGCGTCGCTGTAGCGATGGACCTGGGCCCCCGAGCGCAACGCGGCGTGCTTCTTGTAGATCTTGCCGAGCTCGCGGATGTACCCGTACAGGGGATGGTGGCGGTCGAAGTTGTCGTCGCTGGTTGTCGCAGCAGTACCGATCAGGTCGTTGTCCTCATAGACAGGCACCGCGTTGGCGAACATGTCCTCGCGGGCGTCTTTGTCGCCGCCATCTCCAGTGAACCCCTGCTCGTCGCCGTAGTAGATCACCGGCTGGCCCCGCGAGAAGTACATGAGAGCGTGCGCCAGCTGCGACCGAGCCAGCAGCTCGGCATCCGAAGCGCCCACCTGATCGACCCGTTGCAGGAAGTAGCCGATACGGCCCATGTCGTGGTTCCCCAGGAACGTGGGCATGGAGTACGCGTTTGAGTCGGCATCGATGTAGTAGTCGTCCGCGGCGAAGAACGCACCCAGCGCCTCGGGCGACCCGCTCATGGCAGCGAAGTCCCGGGCGGCCATTTGGAAGGCGAAGTCGATCGTCGACTGCAGCTGACCGGCCGTGGAGAAGTACGACAGGAACGGCGGTCCGAACTGTTGGTCGAACACCTCGCCGAAGGCGAAGAAGTCGGCAATACCCGCATCGTGAGCCCGGGCCAGGATGTCGGGACCGAATTTCTGCCAGAACTCGATGTTGACGTGCTTGGTGGTGTCGATACGGAAGCCGTCGACGCCGAACTCCTCGATCCACCAGGAGAAGATCTCGATCATGCCCTCGACGACCTCACGCCGTTCGGTCCAGAGATCGTCGAGCCCGAAGAAGTCGCCGTAGAGCGAGTTCTCGCCGACGAAGCTCGAGTTGCCCCGGTTGTGGTACAGCAGCGGATCGTTCAACCACGCCGGGTTCTTGGCTGCCTCCTCCCCCGCCGGGACCAAAGGCACGTAGGGGAACGACGCCGTGTTGACTGCCGGGAAGCTGTAGTCCGACTGCCCCGAATAGGCGAACTCGGAGTCGTCGAACTCGTCGCCGTTGGCGTCGCGGTACGGGAAGGCACTCTTGTTGCGGTATCCGGCGTTGCCCTCGAGTTGGATCACGTCGGCGGTGTGGTTGGTGACTATGTCCATGAGCACCTTGATGCCGCGCTCATGGGCTTCGTCGACCAGCCGGGCGAACTCGGCGTTCGTGCCCAAGTGGGGATCGACCTCGAGGAAGTCCAGGATCCAGTAGCCGTGGTACCCCGACGAGCTGCCGTAGAGGTTCGTCGAGTCGGGCTGGACGGTCTTGTTCTCGTAGATCGGACCGACCCACACCGCGGTCACCCCGAGGTTCTGCAGGTACGGCAGCCGGCGCCGCAGCCCCTCCAGATCGCCACCGTGGTAGTAGCCCTTGTCGCTGGGCAGGTAGCCGTGAGCGAGCACGTTGGCCTGCGTGTCATCGGCGACACACGACCCGGCGAAGTCGCCGCAGTTGTTGGCCGGATTCCCGTCGTTGAAACGATCGGGAATGGCGAAGTACAGAACCTCGTCGGCGAACGGATGGCGCACCGGGGCTCGTACCAGGGCGGCGTCGTCGACGGGCGTCACCGGGACCACGTCGATGGTCAGCACATGGGTGACGAAGTCATAAGCGAACGTGACGGCGTCGCCGAAATCATCGACCGTGAACGGGATGTTGGGCCCATTGGGGACTCCGCCGGCACCGTAGTTCTCGTCCCAAGCCTCGTTGATCGCGACCTTGGCTTCGTAGGCACCGGGCGGCAGGAACGAGGTGGCAAAGCGGCCCACGCCGTCGCCGTCTGGGTCCTGGAGCCAGCTGCGCAGGCAGCCCGGATCCCAGTCGGAGCTGCAACCCAGCTCACTTTGGAAGCTGCCGGGCACGGTGGCGATCACCGAGTTGACGTTGTCGGTAATCCAATGGGTGCCGTCGTCGTAATAGAACTTGACGTCGGTGGCGGTGGCCAGCGCCAGCGCGATGTTGGGCCCGTCGCGCTGTGCACCCAGACCGTAGTTCTCGTCCCAGGAGTCGTTGAGTGGCGCCTTGTACTCCCAGTTGCCGGCGGGAACTGCGAACACCCCTTGCCACACATCGTCGTCGGCGTCGAGCGTCAGATCGGTGACGTCGCAGTCCGGCTGCCAGTCGCCGGGGCAACCAAGCTCCGATTGCAGATTGCCGGCAATCGTGACCGAGGCCGGGTTGGCGGCAGCCGGCCCGACGATGACCAGGGCCGCAGCCAGCATCGCGCCGACTGCGAGCAGGTGAGGAAACCCTCGCCGTTTGGTGCTCATGGTGAACCAGCTTTCGTGTCTACGCGGTATATCGGATCCTACGCGGCGGCTCCAGCGTCGGGGAGGGCCGATCTCCCCCGCCGCGTCATCCGGCCCCGGGCCGCGGCGGTGGGCACTCAGCGAGAGCAAGGCGGCACCAGACAGCGCCGCCGCCTTTGCGTTCGGAGCTCTCGAGGCGAAGCCCTTGACATATTGCGGCTAATGTGCCATCTTCGGTCGATCGACCGACTCACCCGTATCGTCGCAAGTAGGGCTTTGGAGCAAACATGACTGTCGAACCAGCAGCGAAGGTCAACATCCTCAAGGCAGCAAAGGCTGCCCTGCTCGCGGTCGGCTATGCAGGCCTGTCGACCCGCAAGATCGCAGAGACGGCTGCGGTGCCGCTCAGCCAGATCCACTACCACTTCGGTTCGCGCCACAATCTGGTCCTCGCCCTTCTCGAGCAGGAGAATCAGCGGCTCTTGGAGCGTCAGGCCGGCGTGTACGAAAGCGACATGCCGCTATGGAAACAGTGGGAGCAGGCGGTGGACTACCTAGAGGACGACCTCG
>CAMYJM010000284.1 GCA_947258635.1 uncultured Acidimicrobiaceae bacterium | reverse complement strand
CCCTTCTATGCCGAGTCCGGTGGCCAGGTGGGTGACAGCGGACTGATCCGCACCGCCACCGGGACGATGCGGGTCTTCGATACCCAGTTCGCGGTCGCCGGGCTGCGGTCGCACCTCGGCGAGGTCGTCGACGGCTCCATCCAGACCGATCAAGAAGTCGACGCTCGGGTCGATGGCGGACGCCGCGAGATGATCCGCAAGAACCACACGGGCACCCACATGCTCCATTGGGGCCTGCGCCAGATTCTCGGGGACCACGCCAACCAGGCAGGCAGCCTCGTTGAACCAGAGCGGTTGCGATTCGATTTCAGCCACTTCAGCGCCGTCGCCGGTGAAGAGCTGCGGGCCGTCGAGAAGCTGGTCAACGAGCGCATCGTGGAGAATGCGGCCGTCACGACGATCGAGACTTCCAAAGAGGAAGCCGAGGCCATGGGGGCCCTTGCCTTCTTCGGGGACAAGTACGGCGACGAGGTTCGTGTCGTCAAGACGGGGGATTACTCAACCGAGTTCTGTGGTGGCACCCACGTGCGCACCACCGGACAGGTTGGGCCCTTGATTGTTGTCGCCGAAGGCTCGGTAGCTGCGAACACGCGGCGCGTCGAGGCCGTAACGGGAGTCACTGCCTACGACCATCTGCTGGATCTACGACGCCAAATCGAGGACGCCGAATCGGAGCTGCGTGCCCAGCCGGGCCAGCTCGTCGGCGCCGCCCGGTCGGCGGCGGCTCGATTGCGTCAGCAGGAGGAGCGCATCGAAGAGTTCGAAGCCCGAGCGCGCGGCGGCCTGGCCGATCAACTACTCGCGGGGGCGGACTCGTTCGGTTCGTACAAGCTCGTGGCGGCCGCCGCGCCGGGGCTCGACGCCGGCGACCTCAGAGCCCTTGCCTTCCAGGTTCGCGACAAGCTGGGTCCCGGAGTCGGCATCGTTGGGTCGTCGGTAGAGGGCAAGGGAGCAATCGTTGCGTTCGTCTCGAAGGAGCTCGTTGCAGCCGGAATCTCGGCAGCAGAGATCACGGCGGCCGGCGCCCGGGTGCTCGGTGGCGGCGGCAGCCGCGATCCGGAGCTCTCCCAGGCAGGGGGCCCGAACGGCGGCGAAATCGACGGGGCGGTAGCCGAGGCTGCTCGGGCCGCCCAGGAGGCACTCGCGGCGCTATGACTGGACGGATCCTTGGTCTGGATCCGGGGGAGCGGCGCATAGGTGTCGCGTTATCCGACCCGCTCGGTATCATCGCTCAGCCACACTGTGTAATCGACAGCCGCCGTCAGGACGTTGCCGTCGAACTACGGCGCATCGTGACCGAAGAGGACGTGACCACAATTGTGATCGGATTACCCATCTCGCTCGACGGCAAAGAGCATGGCGCCGCGGAGCGGGCGAGGGCGTTTGGCGCCCAGGTGAAGGAGATAACCGGGTTGGCACCCGTCTTTACAGACGAGCGCTTCACGACGGCCGGGGCCGAGGACGCGATGATCGAAGGCGGAGTGCGCCGGGCACAGCGTCGCCAGAAGCGCGACAAGGTCGCCGCGGCAATCATGTTGCAGCGGTATCTCGACCGGGCGGGGAGGGCCGATGGCATTCTCTGATCCCGAGCATCGCGAGAGACTCCAGCTTCAGCCCGCGGTCGTTTGGCTGCTGAAGTTCGGCGGAGTCGTCATTCTCGTGTTGCTGGTGGCTGTCTTTGGAGCGCGGCTGGCTCGCGACCTGGCGGCCAATTTCCCGGCGGCGGCTGAAACGGTTCCACCCAGCGCGGCGGGGGAGACCTCATTCACTATCCCGGCCGGAGTGTCGGCACGAACCATCGGTGAGATCCTCGAAGAGAGCGGCCTTATCGAAGACGTGAGAGCCTTCGAACGAGATGTCCGCCGCCTCGGCGTCGCCGACGAGTTGCAGGCAGGCGACTACACCCTGCCTGGAGGGACCCCCTCGGAAATCATCGCCGCCCTGGTCGCCGGCCCCGCGAAAGGGAACGTCTTCACATTGCGGGTAATCGAGGGCCTCACCGTCGATGCCATGTTGGACTCCATCGCGAGCCAAACCGAGCACACTCACGAGGATCTGGAAGCGGCCCTCCTCAGCGGCGATGTCAAGTCGGTCCTGTTGCCGGAATCGGCACCCTCGGGCTACCCGGGAACTGTCCGATGGGAAGGGCTCCTTGCCCCCGACACATACGAATTCCGCAACGACGCCACGCCGGAAGAGATCCTCTCCCGACTGGCCGATACGTTGGTCTCCCGGCTCGACGATCAGGACTGGACGCTTCTGGAGGCCGCCGGGCTCACCCCCTATCAGGGGCTCATCATCGCCTCGCTCATCGAGCGCGAGGCGAAACTCGCCGAGGATCGCCCCTTGATCGCCTCTGTGATCATGAACCGACTCGAGGCGGGCATCGGGCTCCAGATCGACGCCACCGTGCTGTATGCCCTCGGGGAGAATCCCGGCCAGCTGCTGGTCGAAGATCTGGAGATCGACTCGCCCTACAACACCTACAAGGTCCCCGGCCTGCCGCCGACACCCATTGCCGGAGTCCGTCTGGCCTCACTCGAGGCCGCGGCGGCCCCGGCCGAGAGCGCTTTCTACTACTACGTTCTCGTCGACCCTTCCGGGCGCCACGGGTTCTCGGAGACTCTCGAGGAGCACAACCGCAAGAAGCAGGAAGCGAAGGACGCCGGGATCATTCCGTGAGACCGGTGATGTTGGTTGGCCCGATCGCGTGCTCGTCGATTGAGGCTGTTGGCGCCGGGATCATTCCGTGAGACTGGTGGTGCTCGGCGACCCGATCAGTCACTCACTGTCGCCGCTACTCCACAACATCGCCTTTGTCGCGACCGGGCTCGACGGCAGGTACGAGGCACGTCGGGTCGACGCGGCCGGCCTGACCGCCGCAGTTGCCGAGATCAGGACCGGCCGCCTCGACGGTGGAAACGTCACGATGCCCCACAAGGAACTCGCATCCCGGATCTGCGATCGGCTCGCCGCCACCGCCGCTCGCGCCGGCGCGGTCAACACCCTCGTAAGGGTTGGTCGCGACGTCGTCGGTCACAACACCGATATCGCCGGGATAGGGGCGGCATGGGCGGCGGCTGAGTTGCCGGCGGCCGGTCCGGTGCTCATTCTCGGGGCCGGGGGGGCCGCGGCCGCAGCCGTTCTCGCCCTCGAAGGTCGCGATCTCACCCTCAGCTCGCGCCGCCCCCAGGCGGCCCACGGTCTGCTCGCTAAATTGGCCGTCGCGGCCGCCGTGGTGCCGTGGGGCACGCCGGTGCCCGATGCTGTGGTGGTGAACGCAACCCCGCTGGGCATGCATGGCGAGGCGCTGGCGGCCGGCTCGCTGGCCGGCGCCGCCGGCTTGTTCGACATGGCGTACGGATCGGGGGAGACGCCCGGTGTACGCGAGATGGCCAAACGTGGCCTCCCGGCGGCCGCCGGCAAGTCGATGCTGCTTCATCAAGCGGCGGCCGCGTTCGAGTTGTGGACGGGACGGGCAGCTCCGCTATCCGCCATGAGAGCCGCCCTGGATAGGGAAACCTCCTAACCGGCTGTCGCCCGGGCACAATCGCCTCAAGCGCCGCCTTCCACCTGCCGATTTTGTGTCTAGCCACACTGTTAGAGCGGTTGCCCCCAGGCCGCGAAGAGGAGAACGCGCCGTTGAGTGGAGATAGTCGCCATCTCGGGGCACTGCTGCTCGAAGAAGGCCTGCTCACCTCGGAAGAACTCGAGGCAGCGGTTGGAAGTCAGCATGAGTCTGGCTTGCCCCTCGGCCAAGTTCTGATCGAGCGCGGTGTGGTCACCGAAGCGCAGCTGGTCAAAGCCCTCGGGGAGCAGATCGGCGTGCCCTACATCGATCTCTCCGAAGTGGGGGTTGATCCGGCGGCAGTCGCCGTCGTGCCCGAATATCTGATCCGCCGGTACACGCTGTTGCCGGTCGGATTCGAAGACGGCCGTCTCGTGGTGGCGATGGCCGATCCGGCGAATGTGCTCGCGGTGGATGACCTGCGTGCGGTGTCGGGGTACGACATTCTCCCGAAGGTTGCGACCAGAACCGATCTCGAGGACGCGATTCGGCGCCAGACTCACTTTGACGAGTCGGTCAGCAATCTGGCCGAGTTGGCCGCCGAAGAGACTGAGACGGAGGATCTCGACGGTCTCACCGTCGGCGCTGAAGACGCCCCCGTGGTCAAGCTGGTGAACACGATCATCACCCGCGCCGTCAACGAGCGGGCCTCTGACATCCATCTCGAACCCGGAGAGAAGGACCTCCGTATCAGATTCCGCATCGACGGCGTACTTCACGACGTGATGTCCGCGCCCCGCACGATCTCGAACGCAGTGGTGAGTCGCGTCAAGATCAGTCGGCCGGAGTGGCCGAGCTCGCCGACCTCGGCATCTCCGAATTCAACCTGCGTCGCTACGAATCCGCTTACACCAAGCCCTACGGCGCCATCCTGGTGACCGGACCGACCGGATCGGGCAAGACCACGACGCTCTACTCGACACTGAGCATCCTCAATCGGCCCGAGGTGAACATCATCACGGTCGAGGATCCGGTTGAATACCGCCTTACCGGAATCACCCAGGTGCAGGTGAACCGCAAGGCCGGCCTGTTCTTCGCCACCGCTCTGAAGTCGATCCTGCGAGCGGACCCGGACATTGTCCTCATCGGGGAGATCCGTGACTCGGAGACCGCCCAAATCGCCGTCGAGGCGGCCCTCACCGGCCACCTCGTGCTGACAACGCTTCACACCAACGACGCTCCGTCGAGCATCGGGCGCCTGCTCGACATGAACGTCGAGCCCTTCCTGGTCGGGTCCTCGATCGATGCAGTAGTGGCGCAGCGGCTGGGTCGGCTGCTGTGCTCGCGCTGCCGGGTTCCCTACGTCCCGGAGGCGGGCTCGCTCGATCCACTTGGTTGGAAGGAAGAGTGGGGATATTCCGAGGAGCTGTACAAAGCCGGTGGATGTGGCGCCTGCTCACAGACTGGGTACAAGGGCCGGATCTCGATCAATGAGGTCATGGTGGTCAATGAAGAGATCCAGCATCTCGTCGTCGAGCGAGCCTCGGCCGATCGCATCGCCCAGGCTGCCCGTCTGCAGGGCATGAAGAGCCTGCGGGAAGACGGCCTGGAGAAGGTCCGCCAAGGGCTGACATCGGTCGAAGAGATTCTCAGGGTCATCGCATGAAGAAAGCGAGGCAAGCGCGCATGGGAGACGGATCAGAACCGGAGCAGGGCTTATTCGGCAAGCTACTCGGTGCTGGCAAGCGAGCCTTGACCGGGGAGTCTATTTTTATGACCCATTTTA
>CAMYJM010000283.1 GCA_947258635.1 uncultured Acidimicrobiaceae bacterium | reverse complement strand
GATCAAGTTCCCGGACTTCTCGATCCCCTACCTGTCGCGCCGCCTGGAACGATCCCAGAAGAAGGAGTGGCACGCCGCCAACCACTATCACTCCCCGCACAACGATATCTTCGAACGGCAGCGTGACGGGATCGAAAGGGAGCTCCAAGCAGCCTATGGGGACGATGTTGCCGTGTTCAAGGCGTTCAACTTCGTGCCTCCCTACCTTCCGGACCAGGTTCTCGCCGAGATCCGTTCCCAGGGCTTCGAGAAGATCGTCGTGTACCCCTGGCTGGTCGTCGACTCCGTATTCACCAGCGGCCTGGCCCTCGAGCAGATCAACGAGGCCCTCGCCCCCGATCCGAGCTGGGTGAAAGGTATGCGCTACCTGCCTTCGTTTTGGGAGAGGGCGGACTTCCAGCAACGTCTCATCGATCAGGTGGAGGAGGGCATTGCGCCCCTGCTGGCGCGCTACGCCCCGAGCCAGATCGCCGTGATGCTCTGCCTGCACGGTTGCCCCCTCGAGACAAAGGGCTACGAGACCGGGGTCCGTGAGAGCGAGGCGCTCTACTACGCACTGCAGGCGAATCTGGTTCGAAGGTACCCACTCGTGTCGCCCGGCTGGATGAACCACCCGGTCCCGGGCAAGTGGACCACGCCGGACGTCGACCAGGCTGCCAAGAATCTGATGACGTTGGGCGCCAAGGCAGTCGTGTTCGTTCCCGTCGGCTTCGTCACGGAGAACCACGAAACGCAGCTCGACATCGGGTACACGATCGACAAGATCAAGCACGAGGTGGAGTGCGTCCACCTGCCGACTCTCAACGATGACCCCGAGCTGCTGCGTATGGGTGCCGACTGGATCCGACCGCTGGTCGACGAGCTGCGGGAGCCGTGACGCCACGATTGCCCGCTGCCTAGACGAAGTGGGCGATCTCCCCGGCGAGGTGGAGCAGACCTGCGGCCACCAAAGCAAGCAGGAACATCGGCCCGGCGCGGGGGCTCCATCGTGCTGCGAGGGAGCCGACTTGGCCCCGGACCCAAGAACCCGCAGTGAGCCAAGCCAGCGCGATGAAGACGACGCCGACGAGGCGGGGCGGGCTGACACAACCGCAGTCTTCGCTCCGGAAGAAGAGGAGAGTCGACGGCACCGCCATCAGCAAGCCGATCATGGCAACGATGCCGTAGCCGATCATCAGGTCGTTGCGGGGAGGCGGCAGCCGTCGCTCCAGCCACCCGTCGACGGCGACCACGGCCATGCCGGTCACAGCCGCCAGAACGATGAAGATCGAGGCTTGGCCCCAGGCGGGGTCGAGGATGAAGAAGTCGATGTTGCGTCCATCAATGGCAAACCGACCGCCCATGGCGACTCCGATGGCCGCCCCCATCAGATACCTGGCGGCGCCCCGACTTGGTAACCAGGGTCGTACGACGACCCAGATGACGGCCAGCCCGATACCGGTGAAGATCCCACCAAAAAGCACGAGCTCGATCGTGCCGTCGAGGGTGAACTCACCGACAGAGAACCCGGCTTCCGTCGTGCGCCCCCGTGCCGAGGGATCGAGGAGCGACGCGACCCTCATCGCCAACCGCCCGCCGCCGCCGCCCATGGCAACGCCGGTGAGCAGCCCGGCGAGGCCGCCCCGGGTGACTTCTCGCGCCGCGTGACGCCAGCCGCGGCGCTCGCCGAGGCGCGGGCTCGGCAGGGCCCTCACCCGGATGGTCCCAGCAGCAACAAGCCGTTCAGCACGCCGCCGATCAGTTGCAGGACCACGAGGCCGGCAACGATCCAAGCCGCGATCGTGATCGCCTTGTCGACACGGTCGACGAACGGATCGGTCGACACCGCACCGTGGGTGAGACGCACTTGGCGTTGGTTGGCGCTGAAGACCAACCCGGCGATCGGCAGCGCCACCAGCAGGGCGACGTGGAGCACGCCCATCATCAACAGCAGCCCGCCCAACCGCACCAGCTCCCCGCGCAGCCAGTCCGGGAAGGTCCCCCCGAACTCGAGCGCCGGATCGAACACGAGGGTCATCAAGATGTACGCGGTGAAGATCAGGTAGTAGGCGATGTCGAAGGACATCACGGCGACGCCGGCGGCGACGTCGACCGTAGCGACGAGGTAGCCGGGGACGGCCAGGACGCCGGCCGCCACCCATAGCGCGACGCGGCGGGCGCGGCGACGGTAGGCGGCGTCTTCGTCGATCGATCGCTGCACTCGGGCAAACAGGTCCGGGCTGGGCTCGTAGGTGTCGGCGGCATGGAGGGCGTCGCCTACCAGTTGCTCAAAGGTCATTCGGGATCCCCCATTCGTTGCCGGAGTGCTTCCATGCCGCGCCGGCAGTGAGTCTTGACCGAGTTGTTGGAGATCCCCAGCACTTCCGCGGTCTCGACCTCGGTCAGCTCGAGGTAGAAACGGAGCAGGATGCAGTCCCGCTGCCGGGGCGACAGCTGCCGAAGCTCCTCGACGACTCGCAGCCGCTGCTCATCGAGCAGCAAGGCATCCTCGGGCGCATCCGGCGCGGACCCGGCAGGCAGCGCCTCTTGATGGCGGAGCGACATGAGCCCTCGCCGATTGTGGTCCCGCGCCCGGTTGATGACGATCGACCGCAGGTACGGCAACGCCTTGGCGGGATCATTGATCCGATGGGCCGCCCGATGGAGGCGGATGAATGCCTCCTGGACCAGATCCTCCGCCGCGTTGCGATCGTCCGTGAAGAGACGGGCCATTCTCACCAGCCGCGCCCCTTCGGCGGCGAACAGCTCGGCGACGAGCGCATCGCGATCGGTTGCCGCAATGAAGGCCACCGATCGGTCGATGGCGGTCATCAGCCATCGAGTCAAGTGGCGCCACGACGGCTCGACGGAAAGTTCGATCATCAGGCGGCGCGTGGTTCGCGGGCGTCATCGTCGACACGGCGGCCCAGCCCGAGGAGTCGGCCGACGATCGGCAGGCTCAGCACGTTGGCACCGTGCAGGATGCCCATGATCAGGAGCATGCCGCCGACCCGCACCGTTTCGGAGCGCAGCTGCTCGGCGTTGACCGTCTCGGCCCAGCCGCGCTGTTGCTCGAAAACCGTGGTGAACAGGATGTACGCCGTGAAGATCAGGTAGTAGGCAACATCCATCAGGATGATGTAGCTCTTGCCCGTCCGTGGATTCGCCCGAAAGACGTCGGCGGCGTAGCTACGGCCGAAGCGTTTGATCAGCGGGCCCAGGAGCGCCAGGGCCAGCACCAACAACCCAACTGTGATCAGCTCGAGTATCCACCAGTCCATTGATTTCTCCCAACAGCCATATTGCCAGATGGGGCCCCGCTCCGCCCGATGCCGGATCTCGGCCACTCATCAGGACAGACGAACCGGGGACCGGTTTGGGTGACAGCTAACCGCGATCAGCCGGGAGCGTGAGGTCGAACAGGCTCAGGTCGTCCTCGAAGCGATATGCCAGGCTGCCCCCCATCCGCTCCGCGAGCAGGCGGCTGATCGGCAGGCCGAGGCCGACCGACGCGGCCACGTGGCGCCCGCCATCAGCCTGCTTGAAGGGTTCGAAAACGTGTTCCCGATCCGCCGGAGCTATCCCGGCACCATCGTCGGCAACCGTGAGGTGGCAGAGATCACCTGCGCCCCGCACATCGACTGCGATCGACGGTCCCCCGTATCGAACGGCATTCGTGACGAGATTGCGGATGATCTGGCGGACCCGCGCCGGATCGCCGACAACCCGGCATTCCTCGACCGTGACGTCGATTCCGGCCGTGTCGCCGGGGTCCAGGCCCTCGATAACCTGAGCTACCTGGGCATCCAGACTCACCGGGACCGCGGCCACACGCAGCGAGTCGGCCTCGGCCCGCGCCGACACCAGTAGATCTTCGATGAGGTATTCGACGTCGGCCGCCTCGCGAGCGATGGTCGTTAGCACCTCGCCGCGCTCTTCATCCGGCACTCCGGCGCGCAACAGCTCGATGTACCCGACGACGGCGGTGAGGGGACCGCGTATCTCGTGAGACACGGTGGCCATGAACGTATCCCGCTGCTGGGTGGCCGAGTCGACCTCGCGTCGCTTCTGCTCGAGATCGCGGACGGTCCGCCGGAGCTCGAGGAGGGCCATGACCTGCACGGACAGGGCCGCCAGGGCCCTTTCCTGGTCCTCGCTGAGCTGTCGTGGCTCGCGGTCGATCACGCACAGCGTGCCCAGGGCGTTGCCCGCCGGACTCACCAGCGGGGCTCCGGCATAGAACCGAATCGATGGATCGTCCGTGACGAGCGGGTTCGAGCTGAACCTGGGGTCGGTCGCGGCGTCGGGCACGATCATCAGAGACGACGGCTGGTGGATGGCGTGGGCGCAAAAGGCCACGTCGCGATCGGTTTCGACGACGTCGAGCCCCACCCGGCTCTTGAACCACTGGCGATCCTCATCGACGATGCTGATGAGGGCGATCGGCGCCTCACAGATCTGGGACGCCAGATACGTGATGGCGTCATAGGCCTCCTCGGCGATCGTGTCGAGAATGCCAAAGGACCTCAGCTCAGCGAGCCGAAGGGATTCATTTTCAGGGAGGGGGGCCGGAGGCATTGACTCGATTCCGCGGCAGGCAACGCTCTGTCCTATTCGGCAGAACGGAGGCCGATATGAGCGGTTTACCGCGGACCACGACGGTCCGCCGGGCACGAAGGGCCATTGTCCCCTATCGGGAGATGTCGCCAGGACGGACGCTTGATTCATGATTCCGTTCGCGGGAGCCCACTGATGACGGCGCCGGCCGGGGCATCGGAGGCCCCGGTCCTCGGGCGCCTGTCGGCCCTCGACCGATTCCTCCCGCTGTGGATCGGCGCCGCCATGACGTTCGGCCTCGCCCTCGGCCGTCTCATCCCCGATCTCAATGATTGGCTCGACACCGTCAAGATCGGCTCCGTTTCGTTGCCGATCGCCATCGGGCTGCTCGTGATGATGTACCCCGTACTGGCCAAGGTCCGCTACTCCCAGATCGGGGCGGTCGCCACCGACCACAAGCTCATGGGCATGTCGCTGGTTCTCAACTGGCTGATCGGTCCGGCGCTCATGTTCGCCCTCGCCTGGTTGATGCTCCCGGACCTGCCGTCCTATCGCACGGGCCTGATCATCATCGGCCTGGCGCGATGCATCGCCATGGTGCTCATCTGGAACGACCTCGCCTGTGGCGATCGGGAGGCCGCCGCCGTGCTCGTCGCCCTCAACTCGGTCTTCCAGATCGTCGCCTACGCGGTACTTGGTTACTTCTACCTCGAGCTGCTCCCCCGCTGGCTGGGCCTCGGCACCGCCGCCCTGGACGTTTCCATGTGGGATATCGCCAAGATCGTTCTCGTCTTTCTCGGCATACCTCTTGCTGCCGGTTACCTGACGAGACGGTGGGGGGAGCGCACTCGCGGCATCGAGTGGTATGAGACCCGCTTTCTCCCCAAGATCGGCCCCTGGGCTCTGTACGGGCTGCTCTTCACGGTTGTTGTCCTGTTCGCGCTCCAAGGGGAGACCATCACCGCCCAACCCCTCGACGTTGCCCGCATCGCGCTCCCCCTGTTGGTGTACTTCGGCTTGATGTGGGTGATCTCGTTCGCCCTCGGCCTGCGGCTCGGGCTGGCATACGAGAAGAACACGACCGTGGCGTTCACCGCCGCCAGTAACAACTTCGAGCTGGCGATCGCCGTGGCCATCGGCGTGTTCGGGGTCACGTCCGGTGAAGCGCTGGCAGGAGTGGTGGGGCCGCTGATCGAGGTGCCGGTGCTCGTCGGCCTCGTCTACGTCGCGCTGTGGGCCCGGGGGCGGTTCTACGCGAGCGGGTGATTACTCATCGCGAGCCCGCAGTGCTAGCAAACTGCCAAGCTCCCGGCCGGAGGCCGGGAGCCGTGGTCAGGGACGGCGTCGATCCGTCGACCTCTGGTTTTTCAGACCAGCGCTCTACCAACTGAGCTACCTGACCTCGAACGCCCGGAGTCGCCGCGTTCGTTGTGCTTAATCACGCCGCATACCCTTGAATTAAGCACAACGAACACTCGGTCCGAGTGCTCGGCGGGAGCGACGGGATTTGAACCCGCGACCTCCGGCTTGACAGGCCGGCGTGAACTCCAGACTTCACCACGCCCCCATGGTCTCGAGCCGTTCGAGAACATGTGTGCCCCCAAGGGAATTCGAATCCCTGTTGCCGCCTTGAAAGGGCGGAGTCCTAGGCCTCTAGACGATGGGGGCCAAATCGACCGGGATATTAACCCTCCCCATGCCTCGGCAGGCCAAATGACCGGCTTGGGGAGTATAGGGTCTCGGGGCCGCTCGGAAAGCCGGAGCCGGGGAACTGACTAGTCCATCTTCGCGCCCGAGCAATGTTTCCTCCATAGTGCGGCAGCTTTCGTATAGTTGATATCGAGCGAAGCCGGGCGCTTCGTTCCGGAATAGTTTCGCGATTGGCCTATGACCCGATTCTGGGGGGGTCGGTGCGAATGGGAACCATCAATCAAGGGAAGTAGGAAAATGGCCAGATCAC
>CAMYJM010000282.1 GCA_947258635.1 uncultured Acidimicrobiaceae bacterium | reverse complement strand
GTAGGGAAACTCGACGAGATGATGCAAACGGTCGGCGGCCGCCCCGTCGTCGGCCTCTTGAACAAGCGGTCCGATGGTGAGGGTCTCACCCGGCTTGCGGTCTATTGCGTTGACGGCAAGCTGGAACTGTCGTCGATCATGCCGATCCTCGAAGCTCTGGGACTACGGGTCGTCGAGGAGGTTCCAACCCGACTCAAGAGCGGCTCCCGCGAGATGTTCATCCACGATTTCGGCGTCCGCGACGCCGAGGGACACATGCTCGATCTCGAACATGTGGAGAGGCGAGTGGCCGACACGGTTGTTGCCGTCCTGGAAGGTCACGCCGACTCGGATTCGTTGAACCGGCTCATCATCTCGGCGGGGCTCAACCATGAGCAGGTTGGTGTGCTGCGCGCGTACCGCACCTACTGGCAGCGCGTCAGCCCGGGATTCACCGTGGCGTATATCAACGACGCGTTCGCGGCGCACCCGGCAATCGCGGCCGATCTCGTCGAGTTGTTCGCCGTCCGGTTCGACCCCGAAGCGGTTGACGCCGATCAGGAAGCGATCCTCGCTCGGATCGCGGTCGCCCTCGACCAGGTTGCCAGCCTCGATGAAGACCGGATCCTGCGGGGCTTCGTCGGTTTGATTCTGGCGACGCAACGAACCAATGCCTACCGCTATGACACCACCAGCCTCGCTTTCAAGTTCCGCTCGGCCGATGTGCCGGGGATGCCCCAACCCGCCCCGCTTCACGAGATCTTCGTTTACGCCAATGACGTTGAGGGCATTCACCTGCGTGGTGGTGCTGTTGCCCGGGGCGGGATTCGATGGTCGACGCGCAAGGAGGACTACCGCACCGAGGTGCTGGGACTCATGAAAGCCCAGATGACCAAGAACGCGGTCATCGTGCCCACCGGCGCCAAGGGTGGATTCGTCTTGCGCCAGCCACCTTCCGATGGCTCTGAGATGGCCGAGGCGGTCCGTGCCGGCTACATCACTTTCATTCGGGGGTTGCTCGACGTGACCGACAATCTCGTTGGCGGCCGCGTCGTCCACCCCGACCAGGTCCGAGTGCGCGATGGCGACGACCCCTATCTCGTCGTCGCCGCGGACAAGGGCACGGCCACGTTCTCGGACACGGCGAACGAAATCGCCGCCGAGTACGGATTCTGGCTCGGCGACGCCTTCGCCTCCGGGGGCTCCGCCGGCTACGACCACAAGGCCCTCGGCATCACCGCTCGCGGAGCTTGGGAGTCTGTTAAGTGGCATTTCCGCGAACTCGGAATCGACGTGAGCTCGGATCCGTTCACCGCGGTCGGAGTCGGCGACATGTCGGGCGACGTTTTCGGCAACGGAATGCTTCTCTCCCAGTCGCTCAAACTGGTGGCGGCCTTCGATCATCGGCACATCTTCGTCGATCCGGACCCCGACCCGGCCACTTCATACGAGGAGCGGAAGCGCCTGTTCGAGCTGCCCCGCTCGAGCTGGGACGACTACGACACGTCGCGGCTTTCGTCCGGTGGCGGCATTTACCCTCGCTCAGCCAAGCGCATCGACCTGTCGGCAGAGGCGTCTGCAGCCCTCGGGATCAACGACTCGGGACTCACCCCCGATGAGGTCATCAAGGCGATAATGCACGCGCCGGTCGACCTGCTCTGGAACGGCGGCATCGGCACCTACGTCAAGGCATCCACCGAGACCAACGAGCAGGCCGGCGATCGCATCAACGATCCCCTGCGCGTCGACGGCAAGGATCTTCGCTGCAGAGTCGTCGGAGAGGGAGGCAATCTGGGCCTCACCCAACGCGGCCGTATCGAATTCGCAATCAACGGCGGCCGGGTCAACACCGACTTCATCGACAACGCAGGCGGCGTGCACTGCTCCGATCGCGAGGTCAATCTCAAGATCCTGCTCGGCCTCGCCGAGGGGCGCGGCGAGCTGACCAGGGAGGGACGCGATGAGCTGGTCGTGGAAGTGGTTGGCGACGTAGTCGAGGCGATCATCTACGACAACTTCCTCCAAGCTCAGATACTGGCGCAAGAAGCTGATGGGTCGGTGCGCCGTCTCGAGGCGTATGAGGATCTCATGTCGTTGCTCGAGACGGAGGGAACCCTCGATCGGGGCATCGAGTGTTTACCCGCTACCGACGAGATGAGCGAACGAGCCCGCAACGGCATCGGTATGACCGCTCCGGAGCTCAGCGTGCTGCTCGCCTACGCAAAACGCAGTCTGCGACGCTGGCTCCTGGACTCCGACCTGCCCGATTGGCAGGACTTCGCCGGCGTGGCCGAGGAGTACTTCCCGGCCAAGGTCGTGACGCGGTTCGGCCACCTCATCGCCGATCATCCGCTGCGCCGGGAGATCATCGCGACGAGCGTCGCCAACGGAGTCGTCAGTGCCGCCGGGATAACCTTCGTGACCCGCCTGATGACCGAGACCGGTGCCGCCCCGGAGCAAGTCGTGCGGGCCTACAACATCGCCCGCGAGGTGACGAACGCCCCCTCGAATTGGGAAGCCGTCGAGGCCCTCGTGGGCCAGGTGCCCGTGGAGGTGGAGCGCGCTCTGCTGGGTGAGATCGATGAGCTCGTCGAGTCGGTCGCCCGGTGGTATCTGGCCAATCCGGGGACGGTGTTCATGGGCGAAGTCATCGCCAGGGCGACACCGGTGTTCGAGGAGCTGGCGGCCACGATCGCCGAATACGGGCCGTCCCAATGGCGCAGCGCGCGTGATTCCGCAGTTGCCGAATGGGTGGAGCGGGGCGTACCGGAGGTCGTCGCCCACCGCCACGTGTACCAGGAGGAGCTGGTCCATGCTCCCGACATCATCGAGGTGATCCAAAACACGCGACGCCCCGTGCGGGAAGTCGCCGAGATGTTCTTCCTCGCAGGAGCCGCGTTCGAGATCGATTGGCTCGAAACGCAGATAGCCGGTCTCCCCGAGGGCAATCGCTGGCAGCGTCGTGCCATCCAGACAATCGAGGACGATCTGGTGCTGCTGCGCCGTCAGCTCGTCGAGCGCATATTTGCCGAAGCCGACGGTGGCGGCGCTCAAGAGGCATTGCAGAGCTATCTGGTCTCTCGGACGCACGAGATCGGCCGGCTCACTCGCTTCATGCGATCGCTGGCCGTTGACGGGGTAAGCGATGTGGCGTCGGTCATCGTTGCCATTCGGCAGATCAGGAACCTGGCGATCTAGCCGGTCCGGCGACGGGAGGGTGCCGGAACGGGGTAGCGTCTGGGCCGTGATTTCTACGCGAAGGTCTATCCCGCGCCGCGCCATGAGGGCACTGCGCCGCCCGTCACTTGTCGTGAGGTACCTCCGGAGGGCGTGGCGTAATCGGCGGTTGCGCCGCGGAGCCGCCACTCACCCCGAGTTCTATCGAGCGGTGATGGCCGATGACGTGAGGAGCCGGACGGCGAAGGGCGCGGTCGGCACCGCCAGCGAGGAGGGGTGGCAAGCCGCCGGTCGCAAGCAATTCCGCTTCCTGCGCGACCACGGGCTGACGCGCCGGCATTTCTTGCTGGAGATCGGGTGCGGCAACCTGCGTGCCGGCCGGCGCTTCATCCGCTATCTGCAACCGGGCCACTACACGGGAGTCGACATCTCCCCGGAGATACTCCTCGCGGCTCAGGAAACCATTGTGGAGTACGAGCTTCAGGACAAGAACCCGCGCTTGTTCCTGGTGTCCGGTGTCAGTCTGGAGTTCCTCGCTCCCGAGTCCTTCGATGTCGCCCATGCCCACAGCGTCTTCACGCACACGCCGATTGAGGTGGTGATGGCCTATTTCGCCGAAGTGCATCGGCTGCTGCGGCCCGGAGGGTTCTTTGACTTCACTTACCACGACTCAGACAAGGGAGCCTGGAGCGTTCTCGCCGAGGACTACTACTACCCAACGAGCCTGCTTCTCGAAAGGGCGGGCGACGTCGGGTTCGAGGGACGGCAGTTGGAGGATTGGACATACTCGCAACCCAAGATCCGGCTCACCAAGCCGACATGATCACGGTACGAACATGAGCGGCTTCGAGCCCGTTGACCCCAACTTCGAGTCGCGGGTGCGCGCCAGTTTTGCCAAGCAGTCGGCTATGGCGAGCCTCGGAATCGTCATCGACGGCATCGGACCGGGATGGGTCGATCTGGGCTTCGCGGTCCCGCCCGGCTTCACGCAACAGGCGGGATTCGTGCACGCTGGTGTAGTCGCCGCCGCGCTCGATTCGGCTTGCGGCTATGCCGCCTACACGTTGGCGGCGGCGGAGACGGACGTCGTGACGTCCGAGTACAAGATCAACCTTCTCCGGCCGGCCGTGGGTAAGGCTTTCATCGCCCGGGGTTGGGTGGTCAAGCCGGGGAAAACCCTAACCGTAAGTCAAGGCGAACTGACCGCGGGTGAAGGCGGCCCGGCTCTGGCCATCATGACCGGGACGATCGTCCATCTCCCTTCCGCCACCGGCTAGGCGAGAGCGGCA
>CAMYJM010000281.1 GCA_947258635.1 uncultured Acidimicrobiaceae bacterium | reverse complement strand
CGCACCGGCACCGGCCGACCACGATGCCCCTACCCCGAAGTCGTCGAAGAAGCGATCTGCTTCGGGTGGATCGATTCAACCGCCACCCTCCTCGACGACGACCGTGGCCTCCAGCTGATCACCCCCCGCAAAACCAAGAGCCCCTGGTCCCGACTCAACCGCCAACGTGCCGCCGACATGGAAAAGCGCGGCCTCATGACGGACGCCGGACGAGCTGCGATCGACGCGGCGAGGGCGAACGGATGGTGGACCATCTCTGACCAAGTCGAAGACCTCGAAGAACCCGCCGACCTCGCCACCGCGCTCGACCAACACCTTCACGCACGAGCCAACTGGGACCGCTTCCCCCCGAGCGCCCGCAAGCAGATGCTGTGGTGGATCGTCAGCGCGGCGCGGCCAGCAACGCGGGCCAACCGAATCGCGGCCGTCGTCGCCGAAGCAGCGAACGGGCGGCGAGCCCGCGGCTGACCTCGCCTCTTGGTCTGAGGTTGCTCATCAGCTCGACCGACTAGGCCGGTGGGAGTTCGAGGACTACACGCCGTACGTAGGCCGATTAGCAAGCCCAGCGCACAAACGCACAGTCCGCCGAGTGAGCGGGATCGGCACGTCGGCGCTCGGCTATCTCATCGGACAACAGAACAGAATCGTTGTCGAAACCACAACAAGTGGGCCCGGCAGGACTCGAACCTCAGCCGGCACGCCAACCGACGCCCAGCGGAGTGAGTCGCCGCACAGATCACTCAACGCCCCGAGCGATATCGAGCACTTGCGGCCGCACCGATCCGGCAATCTGCAGTGCCCGTCCCGTTATCTGGAAGGAGTTCGGCCGAGGCGCCCACAGGTAGCCCATAACGACACCGACAGAAGCCGCTCCGACTCAATCGCGACGCTCAGTATCCGGGCATTATCCCGTGCACTCGGAATACCACGTTGAGCGGCTACCGACAGGCCCCAGCTCGTAACCGAGTTGCTCAACCGAGCTTGCCAACGGCTCCGAGGGTGTCAACAACCTCGCGGGACAGTACACCCAGGCGATCCCGCCGGTTCACAGATCCTTGGCCAGCTCCCCGAACGTGTAGCCGACACCGACAGCCGTGCCGAGGCCGACGAGCAAACCGACCACGGACCCGGCCCGGTCGTCGATGGCCGTCGCGACGCCCGACACGAGGGCGCCACTGGCGAGCCCACCGGCCATGCCGAGCAGCGTCCCCCCTACCTTGTGCGACGCCGACCCGCCCTTCGCCCCGAGGAGACCGAAACCGGCACCAAAGAGCCCGCCCCACAACGTGCTCCCGATGACCCAATCGCCGTTGATGGTGCGCCGGAAGCGGCGCTCGCCCTCGGCCACGAGATCGTTGTACTCCAGCTGGAGCTCTCGGCGCATCGCCTCGCCGCGACGGCGCGCCACCTCCGCCTGTGTGGTTCCGATGGGGGTATGACCCTCGTCGGGGCGGCTCGCCTCGCCGCGATCCCATTCGAGGGCGGCCCGCCACCACGCGGTCGCGAGATCGGGACCGGCCTGCTCGGGATGGGTGAGGAAGTGGCGGATCAGCTGTTGCCAGTCGACGCCCCCGCCGGCGCGTGTCGCCGGATTCGCTTGCAGCGCCATTGTCTTGGTGACGTGAGACACCAGGAAGCCGGCGCCGTTGATCGCTTGGCGCCGCAGCGGTTGTTTCCTGATGCTGTCCTTCGACATCAGGGAGTGGGTTCCGATGCGTTCCGCGGTCGATCGGTTGTCGGAAGGCACGTAACCGGATCTCTCCTCGGGAGGCACGCCGGCGGCCTTCTCGGTTCGGTTGGCGTCATCGAGCTCCCTGCTCCGGTTTGTGGCCTTGTGGACCTCGTTGCGCCCCTGCTCGAGGAGCTGGATCATGAACTTGGCCGCCCCCGCATCGTCGTCGATCCCGAGGAACCCGGGAAGGGCGTCCCACAGCTCGCGCTCGATCCGGCTCGCTTCGGCGATGGCATCCGCCACCGACTCATGGGCAAGCCCGGCAGACACCATCGTTCGCGCCGCTTCGGCGAGCACATCATGTTCGACGAGACAGCGATAGGCCTTGTGGGCGTCGTCGCGGAGCTTCTTGGCTTCCTTCAGCCGGGCCTCCCGCGCCTCATCTTCGGGGGCATCCTCGTCCTCGAACTCGTCTTCGCCGGGTACGAATGTCGCCATGAGGGCGTGGGGCAACGCCAGGATGCCGTTGCCTCCCAGACCCATCACCAGGGCCAGCAACTTCGCCTTCGGGGCATCGTCGCGGCATGTTTCGTTGACGGCGTCGACGAAACTCCGCTCGAGTCGGGGCCGCTCGCTCAGGTGGCCGATCGCGTCGAAGAACGTGTGGAAGATGTCGGGGATCGGGATCGACGACGTGAACACGATCTCCGCTTCCGTAGACGTGTTCTGGTCGAACTCACTCTCCCCATCGCCATCGGCCGCGTACACCGGCTGGCGTTTCCGCCGAAAGTCGATGCGGTCCCATCGAACGGAATCCGGCGGAGGCACCCGGTCGCCGTCCGGATCGGTGTCGTCTCGTACCTCGGCCGGGTCGAACCTGGGGACATCGGCCTCGGCACCGCGCTGAATCGCCGACGCCAGATCAACGAAGTTCGAATGAAAGAAGAAGTCTTCGAGCGCGTGGCAGGCGTGGCCGAACATCACGAGGGCGTCGTGCTGCTCCTGCGGTGTCGGGGGGTCGTCCCGGCGCACCCATCTGTGTTCGATGTTGGTCAAGAGATCACCGACGTATTCGATGTGGCGATCGAGATACTCGACGATCCGCCGGGGGGTGCCGTCGGCCAACGGCACGCTCGACCGGGGGAACTCGTTGAGCTTGCCGGTGGCCAGCGGCTGGTAGTCGAGGTGCTCGTGGGGGAAGTACTGGGTGTAGTGATTGTCGTAGAGTCGCTTGAATTCGTCCGGTTCGGTGAGGTAGTTGCTCCCCTGGCGGAAGTTGTTCTCCAGAGAGATCACGTAGATCATGGCCCGGAACCACTGCCCGAGGAGCCCGTGGGGCACCCGATCCCGTCCGGTCAGATCGTCGTCGTCCGGGCGGCCCAGCAGCAGGTCGAAGTAACCGTCCGCCCCGACGATGTCGGCGGCAAGTGTGAAGCGGGAGAATGATCCGACGTTCTCCCGCCACACCGAGGCCTTGCCACCGACGTGGGCCCACGGGTCGCGGAACTGTGACACATCGGTGAGGTAATTGCCCAGCTCGACGTAGATCGGGTCGACGCCGTCCGGCAGGTGACCCCGGATGAATGTCTCGTAGATGAGCCGGTGCGTCCTGATGTCGCCCACTCGTTGAATCTACGGGCCCGCCGTCACGGTGCCGTCACCCCGAGAAAGGGGGCGGAGAACCCTGTCGCGACTCGCGAAACGCCTGGTGACGGTGCGGTGACGCTCCAGAATGCAATGTGCGCAGGGTCGGAGCGAGATGGGAGACTCGGCAATGGCGCTAGCACTCGATCAGGCCGTAATCGTCGAACGGGAGAGCACGATTCGCCTCCTTGGAGGGTTCGGGGTGGTCGATCGTGGCGAGCCGATCACGCTGCCCACCGATGCCCAGCGAGTTGTCGCGTTTCTGGCGCTTCATCCCCATTCGGTCCCGCGAAGCTACGTCGCCGGCAGCCTATGGCTCGATGCCAGCGAGGAGCGAGCTTTCGGCAACCTGCGTTCGGCGCTGTGGCGACTCCGGCAACGCACCTCCGGCCTCATCGAGAGTGCAGATCACAACCTCACTCTCACCGCCACCACCGACATCGCAGTCACGGCGGCCCTGGCCGACAGACTGTGCACGCCGGGCGACTGTAACGGCGGGGACTACGACATCGCCCCCTTCAGCTACGAGCTCCTCCCGGGCTGGTATGACGAGTTTGTGCTCGTCGAGAGGGAACGACTGCGCCAGACCTCACTCCATGCGCTCGAAGCCATCGCCCAGCGGCTCACCGTGCAGGGCCGCTTCGCCGCCGCCATCACGGCGGCCCTCGCCGCCATCCGGCTCGACCCGCTGCGGGAGTCGGCCCATCGAGCCGCCATCACGGTCCATCTCGCAGAAGGCAACCATTCAGAAGCCATCCGCCAGTACCACACCTACGCCGAGCTCCTCAATACCGAACTCGAACTGACCCCGAGCCCCCTGATTCGGCGGCTCTTCACGGGACAGCTGAAAAGAGCCATCCGGCAGCCCTGAAGATCGGACCCGGGGGAAGGGGCCGCGACCAAGAGTCGCCGCCCAACTGCCGCCGTCAGGTGACGGCGCCTTCGATGTCGAACCTCTTGAGGGCGGCGCCTCGGTTGGCGGCGGCCCAGCCGAGCACCTCCCGCGGGCCGTTCCCATCGGCCGCCGGCAGCTCGAGCCCCGCCGTTGCCAGCAACCAGACCCCGCTGGTGTCGGCGGGCGCAGCGAAACGGAAGTGAGCGAACTCGACGCCGCGGGCGGGGACGGTCACGGTGTCGTC
>CAMYJM010000280.1 GCA_947258635.1 uncultured Acidimicrobiaceae bacterium | reverse complement strand
CGACGTCACCGGTGAACCGCGAGCCGGTGTGGGTCAACGTCATCCCCGGCCGCACCTCGAGGAGCGGGTAGGTGGGTTGGTTCGAGGCTTCGAGTATGTCTCCGTCGGCCCATCGATCACGCCTGGTCATGGCGGGGCAGCGTAGCCGTCCGCGTGCCACGATGGACACATCAATCGGTGGCGAATCCAACGCTGCGGATCGTAGGTGTGGTCGGGTGACGGGACCTTCGATGTGACACTCGACGGCTGGAGGACTGTCAATGTCCCTCGCCGGCGCCCGGCGCAACACGGAACTGCCCACCGCCCCTCCTGCGATGAGCCGACGCCGAGGGCCGCACGTTGCTATTTTTCGGTGCGTTCCCTCGAAGGATGCGTGTCGTCGGATGGTCCAGTCGGCGAGGAGGGCGCCTTCGAACGTGCGAGAGGAAGGCGTGCCGGCATGGCCGAAGAGGATCTCACAGACGTTGCCGAGGCCTACGAAGACTGGGAAGAAGAGCAGCGGCGCCAGCGCCGTGAGGCTATCCACAACCGGCGACCTTTCGAAGGCCTTCAGGTCGATCCGGACATCGACTTCTATCCGGAGGTTGCCGACCGGGAACCGGGCGATACGAACATCGTCAAGTGGGGATTCGATATCCATCCCCAGGTCACCTTCTGGTCCTCCGGCATTCTCATTGTCTTCATTGCGTGGACGCTGATCTTCCAGGACACTGCGTCCGACGTCTTCGCCACGGTGCTCGACTTCATCGGGAACAGCTTTGGCTGGCTCTACATCATGGCCGCCAACATCTTCGTTGTGGTCGGCATCTTCTTCGCGTTCAGCCGCTACGGGAAGATCCGAATCGGTGGACCGGAGGCGACGCCGGAGTTCTCGACGGCGGCGTGGTACGCAATGCTCATCTCGGCGGGTATGGGCATCGGTCTCATGTTCTGGTCCGTCGCCGAGCCCATCTTCCATCTCGCCGGACCGCCGCCGCTCTTCGGTGTGGAGCCGATGACCGGGGCGGCCGGGAAGGCCGCACTGGCTGTGACCTTCTTTCACTGGGGGCTCCATCCATGGGGCATGTACGCGCTCGTTAGCCTCGCCCTCGCATTCTTCGCCTACAACCGGGGTCTACCGCTCACGTTCCGCTCGGTCTTCTACCCGATCCTGGGCGAGCGTATCTACGGGACCTGGGGCAATGTCATCGACGTGCTCACGGTGCTCGCCACGCTGTTCGGCCTGGCAACGTCTCTCGGGCTCGGGGTGGGCCAGGCCGCGGCCGGACTCAACTTCCTCTTCGGCACTCCAACGGGGACCGGCTTCCAGGTGGTGCTGATCGCCGCCATCACTGCGCTGGCGACGATTTCGGTGGTCGCCGGACTCGATGCCGGTGTCAAACGGCTGAGTCAGATCAACATCAACCTGGCGTTGATCTTCATGGTCTTCATCATCATCGTCGGTCCGACGCTCTTCATCTTCTCGGTGTTCACTCAGGGCCTCGGCGAATACGTCGCGGTGCTGCCGCGGCTCTCCTTCTGGAGCGAAGCGTTCAGCGGCACCAGCTGGCAGCAGGGCTGGACCATCTTCTACTGGGGATGGTGGATCTCATGGTCGCCCTTTGTAGGGATGTTCATCGCCAGGATTTCGAAGGGACGCTCGGTCCGCGAGCTGATCCTCGGCGTGATGGCATTCCCAACCATGCTGTCGGCACTGTGGATGTCCGTGTTCGGCGGGACGGCCATCAATCTCCAGCTCGAAGGCGTTCGCGATGTAGCGACGGCGGTCAACGAAAACGTCGCTACGGCGCTGTTCGACATGCTGCAGGCATTCCCGCTCACCCAGCTCACATCCTTGCTGGGGATCATCCTCGTCGTGTCGTTCTTCGTGACGTCGTCCGACTCCGGTTCGCTGGTAGTCGATCACCTCACTTCGGGCGGGAAGCTCGACTCCCCCAAACCGCAGCGCATCTTCTGGGCGGTGATGGAAGGCCTGATCGCCGCAGTTCTGCTCATCGGAGGCGGGCTCAGCGCGCTGCAGACGGCCGCCATCACCACAGGCCTTCCGTTTGCTGTGGTGCTCCTTGTCATGTGTGGCAGCCTGTACAAGGCGTTTCATGAAGAGCTCGACCTTCTCGAAGGCCACTACGACGCGGCGCTCTTCCGATCGAGACACGGTGCGCTCCTGGCGCATCATGGCTTGGGAGCCGACGGCGCCCCCCTGGAAGAGCAAGCCCTGGAGCCGCAGGAGGAGTGAGGCCATGAGATCACTGACACCCAAGAAGGTCGCGGGAATTGCCGTTCTGACCCTTCTCCTCGCATCCTGCAGCAGCCTCGCTGAGGATGGCGACGGTGATGGCGGACCGGCAGCCGGGGACGGCGTCACGGGCGGGAAGATCACGATGGCCCGGGCGACCTGGGACACCGGCTGGTTCCAGGCCGCGATCTATGCGCAGCTCCTCGATGAGCTGGGGTACGACGTCAGCGACCCGGCCGAGCTGACGCGTGACGCCAATACCTTCTATCCCGCCCTCGCTCAAGAGGAGGTCGATCTGTGGGCCAACGGCTGGTTCCCGCTCCACGATATCTATCTGGATCGTGAGCTGTTCAGCGGCCAGCTTATCTCCGAGCCCATCGAGCCGGTTGGATTCCAAGTCGCCGCCGGCGCCGTTCAGGGCTATCTCATCGACAAGGCCACGGCCGATGCGACGGGAATCACATCCATGAGTGACCTCGCCGATGCATCAGTGGCCGCGGCTTTCGACATGGATGGCGACGGACGCGCCGATCTGTACGGGTGCAACGAGGGGTGGGGTTGCAACGTCGTCATCGATGAACACATCGACGAGCTGGATTGGGGTCGAAACGTCGAGCAGGTCGTCGGCGAGTACAACGATCTCATCAATGATGTTGTCCGTCCCCGCGTCGCAGCTGGAGAATCGGTGCTCTTCTACACGTGGACGCCGAACTGGACGATTGACGTCCTGGTTCCGGGTACGGACGTCGTGTGGTTGGAGTCACCCGCCCTCCCCGACGAGGAAGCCGACACCGCGGTTCCGGCGCTGGCAGGCTGCGCCGCCGGCGACCCCTGTCGGCTCGGGTGGCCGGTCAACGACATTCGGTCGGTGGCCAACACGGAATTCCTGGAGGAGAACCCCGCGGTGCGGCGGCTGCTCGAAGTCGTCGCGATCCCACTCAACGACATCGCCGATCAAAACGCCAAGATGGCGCAGGAAGTCGAGTACAGCGACGCCATGGTGCGCGCCGACGCCGCAGAATGGATCGCGGCGAATCGCACCCTCGTCGATGGATGGCTCGATACGGCCCGAGACAACTGAATGCACCTCCCCGAGCCGAGAGCCGTCCCAGGCTGCAGCTCGTTGCTCAGGAGCGCCCACGGTGCGTCCTCGCCGACTCGGCGGCGGATCCAGCGACATCCGTGCCGAACGCTCCCGCCGCGAATCGCATCCTATCGGTCATGACCATGCCGCCTGGGGGCCTGCCGAATCCTCCCGAGCACCCGACAGACTTCCAGCGCGCAGTGATCGCGGTGGTCTCGTCGCTCCAACCGGGCGACGTCGCAACTTACGCCGAGATCGCGGCCGAGGCGGGACATCCTGGATCTGCCCAGGCGGTGGCAAATGTGCTGCGCCAGGTCCCCGATTTGCCGTGGTGGCGAGTCATCCCCTCGTCGGGCCGGCTATACCGGACCCATCGCCCGACCCAGGAGCCACTCTTACGAGCCGACGGAGTCCGTATCGACGAGACCGGCAAGGTTCGTGGCGCAACTGACGATTCTGACGGATGAACCCGGTGGGGTGCTACTCCCCAGCTGCCTCGAGCGCCGGCGCGGGACCGGGGGCGTCGCAAACAACCGGGCGGGTCAACGCGGCGTGAAGTGGAGTTCGGTTCTGCGATAACCAGGCGGCAACTCTACGGCCCGTCGGCTGGACCGGATGTCCTCTCGATCTCGATCTCTCGCACGCGGCGTCGCGTTGCTGCCGTCACGCGCGCCTGCAATCCGTCGATCATCAGCGTCTCGCCGGCCTTGGCGATGTGCCCTGTGAGGCCGATCACGAGCCCGCCGACCGTGGTCCAATCGCCTGCGGGCAGCTCCACGTCGAGCGCCTCCTCCAGCTCCACCAGAGAAGTCCGCGCATCGACCCGCCATCGGCCGGGGCTCAGCTCCTCGATTCTCCGCGGGTGGTCTTCTCCCTCGTCGGCGACCTCACCGACGAGCTCCTCGACCACGTCCTCAATCGTCACTATGCCGGCCGTGCTGCCGTGCTCATCGATAGCCACCGCGAAGTGACACTTGGAGAATTGCATCTCCCGCAAGAGGTCGATCACTTTCTTGCTCTCCGGCACCAAGAGCACTGGTCGCGCCAGGGCCCCGACCTGAGTGGCGAGGCCGGCGGCAACCGATCGCGCCAGGTCGCGGAGCCGCACGATGCCCGTGATGTTGTCGGGGCGACCCTCGAAGACCGCCAGCCGGCGGTGGCCCGATTCGATGGCCACATCGAGGGCGACCCCGGCGCTCGTGTCCCTCGGCACGGACACGACGTCTACCCGCGGA
>CAMYJM010000279.1 GCA_947258635.1 uncultured Acidimicrobiaceae bacterium | reverse complement strand
CGCCGGGGGTCATCCTTGTACCCTATTCAACGTCGCAGTCGACTCCTGCGGTTCCCGACTGTCGGGCTATTCACGTTTGGATCGGCGGGGCCTGGATCGGCGGGACCACCCGGCGCCCTGGGTAATCTTCGCAAGCCGGTGCGACTGTCTCGCACAGGACGGGGTTCACACAGGTATGGCCACAACCAGATCTTCCCTTCCGTCAACCGCGCGGGGAACCAACCTCGATGCGTTCGGCACGCTCGAATGGGGCTTGCTGGCGGGGGTAGCCCTCATCTGGGGCTCCTCCTTCTTCTTCATCGCCATCGGCCTCGAATCGTTTGCTCCCGGAGTCGTCACCCTGGCCAGAGTCGCGCTAGGCACCGGCGCCCTGGCGCTTGTGAAGCGGGCCCGGCTGCCCGTCGACCGCTCCGATCTGCCGCGAATCGCAGGGCTGGGGCTCGTCTGGATGGCGGCGCCGTTGCTCCTCTTCCCCATCGCCCAGCAGTGGATCGACTCTTCGGTCAGCGGGATGCTGAACGCCGCCGTGCCGGTGTCGGCCGCGATCTGGGCCACGACCCTGCTGCGCCGCATCCCCGGCCGGCGCCAGCTCAGCGGGATCGTCGTTGGGTTTCTCGGCGTGGTGGCGATCTCGCTTCCGGAGCTGCGCGACTCGTCGGCGTCGGCGCTCGGAGTGGGGCTGGTGTTGCTCGCGGTAGCTCTCTACGGGCTCGCGGCCAACCTGGCGGTACCTCTGCAGCAAAGGTATGGGGCACTGCCGGTGCTGCTGCGAGCGCAGACGGTGGCGCTCATAGTGGTCCTGCCCGTGGGTCTGGTCCAGCTCAGCTCGTCGTCGTGGTCGTGGCGATCCGCCCTTGCCATGGTGCCGCTCGGTGTGCTCGGAACCGGGTTGGCTTTCGTCCTGATGACCACGCTGGTCGGCCGGGCCGGAGCTACTCGCGGCGCCGTGGCCATCTACTTTGTCCCAATCGTTGCCATCCTGCTCGGGGTGATCATCCTTGACGAGACGATCGCGCCGATCGCCTTGTTCGGTGCTGCCCTCGTCATCGTCGGAGCGTGGGTAGCGTCGCGAGCGGAAGCCGAATAGCCGGGACCTCATTTGCGTTGAGTAGCCTGGCCGGGTGTGGGACAATACCCCTACGGCGATAGTAGAAATTGATCTGAGGAGTAGCGCGCATGGCCACCGTTGATATTGATCTTGGCGCATATCAGCTCGGCTGGCACGACACAGAGGATGAGTACATCTTCAAGCCCAAGAAGGGCCTGAACGAAGAGATCATCCGCGAAATGTCGGCCATCAAGAAGGAGCCCGAGTGGATGCTCGAGTTCCGACTCAAGGCTTACAAGCGCTTCGTCCGCAAGCCGGTGCCGCAGTGGGGCGGCGGGGGTGCCCTCAACGAGATCGATTTCGACGACATCTACTACTACATCAAGCCGATGGAGGGCCAGGCCAAGGACTGGGACATGGTCCCGGAATCGATCAAGGACACATACGAGAAGCTCGGTATCCCCGAGGCCGAGCGCAAGTACCTGGCCGGCGTTACCGCGCAGTACGAATCCGAAGTGGTTTACCACCGCAACCGCGAGGACCTCGAGCAGCTCGGGGTGATCTTCTGCGACATGGACACCGCGGTGCGCGATCATCCCGAGATCGTCAAGGAGTACTTCGGGACGATCATCCCGCCGAACGACAACAAATATGCCGCCCTCAACTCCTCGGTGTGGAGCGGCGGCTCGTTCATTTACGTGCCGCCCGGAGTGCACGTCTCGGATCCTTTGCAGGCCTACTTCCGTATCAATGCCGAGAACATGGGCCAGTTCGAGCGCACGCTGATCATCGTCGACGAGGGCGCCTATGTGCATTACGTGGAGGGCTGTTCGGCGCCGGTCTACACCTCGGACTCGCTCCACTCCGCCGTTGTCGAGATCGTTGTGAAGGAAGGTGGCCGGTGCCGCTACACCACCATCCAGAACTGGTCGAACAACGTCTTCAACCTGGTCACTAAGCGGGCCGTGGCGTACAAGAACGCCACCATGGAGTGGGTCGACGGCAATATCGGTTCCCGGCTGACGATGAAGTACCCGGCGGTGTGGCTCATGGAGGAGGGTGCTCACGGTGAGGTGCTCTCGATCGCCTTCGCCGGTGAGGGCCAGCACCAAGACGCCGGCGCCAAGATCGTTCACGCCGCTCCCAACACGACGTCGCTGATCACCTCGAAGTCGATATCGATGCACGGCGGGCGCGCCGGATATCGCGGGCTGCTCCGTGTCGAGGAGGGTGCCGATAGCGCCAAGAGCTTCGTGCGCTGCGACGCGCTGATCCTCGACCCGGAATCCCGCTCCGACACCTACCCCTATATGGAGATCGAGGAGTCCAACACCGAGATCGGGCACGAGGCGTCGGTATCGAAAGTCGGCGAGGAGCAGCTGTTCTACCTGATGAGCCGCGGCCTCTCGGAGGAAGAGGCGACGGCCATGATCGTCGCCGGGTTCATCGAGCCGATCGTCAAGGAATTGCCGATGGAGTACGCCGTCGAGCTCAACCGCCTCATCGAGCTGCAGATGGAAGGCAGTGTCGGCTAGACACTCATCACGTCCCACGTATCACGCATTGCGGCGTCGGCGCACCGCGCCGGCTCCGGTACTCCGCAGGCATACCCGGGCTCTTTTTGTCACGGCATTCGGGTAGGTTCCGGAGGAAGACGGCAGCGAGGGCATGCCGCGGACGAAGGAGGCTGGCGCGTGGCGGACAACTATCCTCATGGGCTCTTTACGTGGGCCGACCTGGCATCACCCGATCCGGAGGCGGCGACCGAGTTCTACTCGAGGCTGTTCGGATGGGAAGGTGCTCCTCAGACCGACCCCGACGGCAACTACATCTACACGATGTTCACCAAAGACGGCAAGAACGCCGCCGGTCTCGGGCCCCAGCCCGAGATGATGAAAGACATGCCGCCGATCTGGAACTCCTACATCAACGTCACGAGCGTTGATGATGTCGTCGCCAAGGCGATCGCGGCCGGCGGCTCCGTCGTCGTCCCGGCCATGGACGTAATGGACTCAGGTCGCATGGCATTCCTGTCCGATCCGACCGGCGCACTATTCGGGCTGTGGCAGCCGGGCAATCATCGCGGGGCCGACGTTTTCACCGTGCCCGGCTCGATGTCATGGAACGAGTTGGCGACCCGCGACCTCGAGGCCACTCGGGCCTTCTACAGCGCCATCATGCCCTGGGACTTCGAGTTGTTCCGACCGGGTGACGACATCTCGCCGCCCGAGTACTGGGTGATCAAGCTACCCACCAAGGTCGACGGTGACGGCGATGCCGACGACGACTTCAACGGGGGCGTCATTCTCATGGACGAGAACTGGCCGGCGGAAATCCCGTCCCACTGGATGGTGTACTTCCTAGTAGAGGACACAGAGGCCACGGCCGCCAAGGCCGCCGAGCTCGGCGGCAACGTCAGCGTTCCGCCTTTCGATACCTCGGCGGGGAAGATCGCGGTGCTCAACGATCCGCAAGGTGGTACGTTCTCGATCATCTCGGCAACGTCCGCCGCCTAGGCGTACTACCCGCGAAGTTCTCGACACTCTCGGCCGTTGGCAAGCTCGATTGAGCAATCCTGTCACCAGCTGGGGCCTGTCGGCAGCCGCTCAACGTGGCATTCCAGGTGCGCGGGATTAGTCGGTTATGGGCGGGGGACGCGAGGAGATCGGATCATCAGCCAGACTGCAAAGCCCAGCCCTATGGCTTCAATCTCCTCAATCACCTCGAATCCGAGGTGTTCGTAATAGCCGACATTCCTCTGGGTCTCTGTCTCCAGGTAGATGAGAGTGCGGTCGTGGTCTGCCTTCCGCATGCCTGACCGCACTAGTGCAGATCCAAGCCCTCTGCCCTGGTGCTCGGGTTCGACCCCTATGGCCATTAGATACCAGTACGGGTTCGGCATAAGTGTCTTCCGCCGCTCTCGGAACTGGCGATCAATGGCCATCATCCGCTTGCGATCCTGCGCAGGCATCGTCATCAAGATTCGTGGCAACGCGAAGCCTGACCTCACCATCGCCCATGGTCCGATGTTCTTCCCTGGTGGTAGCCACAGGGCAACGACTTGAAGCCGCAACGTCGTCTCGGCGACACCTTTGGCCACCGCGAGCGTCTCGATGCTTGCGGTGAACATCCTGGCAAGCTGCGTTTGTCGCACCTCGGAATCTGGGAGGAGCGCCGTCCACAGCGGATCGTCATGAAAGGCCCGGCCGAGCACCTCGCCGGCACGGGAGGACTCCCTCAAACCCAACGGGATGACATCGGAAGGCTGCCGATCGCCCACAAGATAATCGTAGCTGGCCGATTAGGCAGCGATGAAGTAGCCGCACATGACGGCACGTCCTGCTCGGGCGAGGCCCGTCGACTTGCCGATTCTGGCACTACCGCTCGGTCTCGCCGCCGAAGCCTTCGCGTCGAGCGAGCTTCAGAACCACAAGCGCCTGCTCCATCGCCCTCCGCGCTGCCTGTCGATCGGTAGGCGCCTGTTCGGCCGCATCGGACGCGTCTACGAGC
>CAMYJM010000278.1 GCA_947258635.1 uncultured Acidimicrobiaceae bacterium | reverse complement strand
TACCGGGCCTGGTGCCCTCTCGTTTGCCCAGCCGGCCGGGCTCACCATCGACGAAGAAGGCAACCTGTACGTTGCTGAATTCAGCGCCGGTCGCATCCAGAAGCTGTCTGCGGAGGGCCGGCACCTGGCCATGTTCTGGATGATTCCGGGAGCCGTGAACACGTCGGAAGCAGCCGACGTCGTCATCGGTGACAACGGATTCGTCTACATGGCAGACAACAAGCGCTCCGTCGTTCACGTGTTCGCAGAGTCGGGCAAGTATCTGGGAATCGTGGGGCTGGTCGACGCTACTCGCCCTGATTCGACGGGGGCGCTCCTCCGACCGTACGGCCTCGCTATCGAAGGCGACAGGCTGACCGTCATCGACCGGAACCGGGGCCAGCTCGTCTTTCGGATCATCCCCGAGTACTTCCTCCAGGACGTCTAAGGCCACGACCTCCCGCGCGGGAGTGGCGCCGTTCAGCTCCCCTTGAGCAGGTTGGATACGCTGGCGGCGTGCGCTACCTCGCCCGCCGCAACATAGCGCTCGTGGTTGGAGTCGATGTGGTTGAGGTCGTACCGGTAGTTGACCATCATGCCGAGGGCACGCTCCATGCCGCTCGGCGACGGATTCGCCATCCAATTGACCCGTTCGACCCGGGCACCGTTGCTGAGATGGAAGTGCTCGACACGATCCTCGACCTGCCCGCCGGGGCGTTTGGCGTAGAGCAGGTAGCGACCACACCAGCGCAACAGCTCCTCCTTGTAGGGCTCGAGGGCCGCCGGCGTGGCGAACTCGTCGGGATTGCCCAGGAGCGGGCCCAGTGCCTCCAGCTCGGCCTGAGATGACTCTGCGGCGTGGGCGAGGAGCCACGAACGGAATCCGCTGATGGGCGACAGTGTGGCAAACCGCTTCAGCTGAGGGAGCTCCTGGGAGAGGCGGGCTACCACCCGCTTGATGAGGAAATCGCCGAGTGGGATCCCGGCCAGGCCGGCCTGACAGTTGGAGATCGAGTAGAAGATCGCCGTGTCGGCAACGGTCGGGTCCGTGAGCGGCACCTCGGGGTCCAACAGGATCGGCAGTAGATCGGCCATACCCTCCACCAACGCCCCCTCGACGAAGATGAGGGGCTCGTCGGGCATCTGGGGATGGAAGAACGCGAAGTTGCGGCGATCTTCTGCCATCCGGTTGCGGAGGTCTGCCCAACCCGTGATCTCGTGAACGGCTTCGTACTCGATCAGCTTCTCGAGGACGGCGGCAGATGTGTTCCAATCGATAGCCCGCAGTTCGAGAAACCCGATATCGAACCAACCGTGCAGTAGGTGGGCGATATTGCGGTCGAGTTCCAGCAACGCCGGCGATTTGTCCGAAATGCGTCGCAGATCCGCTCGCAGATCCACGACGAACTTGGTGCCTTGCTCCAACCCGTTGGCAACATCATCGACTGCGTAGTCGTCGGCCAGCAGCTGCAATAACCGGGACCGGCCAACGTCGTCGAGCTTCAGATAGATCTCGCCGAGCTCGGCGGCAGAGGTGCGCGCCGCCACCGGGTGGGTGTGGCGCAAACGGCGGTCGATCCGGTCCCGGATGGGTGTTAGGTCGGGCAGATCCGGTGACAGCCCGGCGGGAAGGGCGCCGCTCGTACCGGCCTCGCGGCGCAGCGCACGGCGAAACCGGCCGATTGTGCGATCGAAGAGGCTCGTCATCAGGTCCATTCTCGTCGATATCGGCACAACCGCAGCGCCAACTGAGGCCCGCCGGCAACAGCGGTCTCGGGGGCGGCAGAGTCCGGCCGGCGTTCGATCCCAAGCCGGCAGCGCCGCGGCATCCCCACCATCAACTATCGGGGACGGGCTCCACGAACACAACCCGCGTATACCCCAGCTCCAGCAGCAAACCCTCGATTACGGACCGGGCGTTCTTCTCGGCGCGATCGAGGATGCCGGCTTGGATCGCCGACTCCCTCAGTACCTGCTCGGCCACTTGCCGGGCATCGGATTCCAGCTGGGGGTCACCCTGGGTCAGGATCCCGGTGCTGCGGTCGATTACCTGAGTTTGTTCGTTGTCGAGCGAGACATATGTGACCTCGGCAGGCGGCAATTCGACGGTAACGGTCCCGGTCTCGGTATCGACCTCGAAGCTACCCGAGTAGAAACGATCGAAGTCGATCCCGGCCCCGATCCGGGCGACGACAAACATGAAAATCCGATCGCCGCGCGCCCAATTGAGCCAGCCAAAATCGTTGCCCTTCTCGATCATGGTCGACTCAACAACCTCAACGGTCGTCAACTGCGCCACGTTGCGCACCTGCTCAACAACCGACTGCCCAACCTCGGTGTACTCCTCACCCCCGCCGAACAGGCTGAAGCCGCTGAACGCGCTCCCAATGAAGAACGCGCCGAGGATCAGAACCCCGGCAATGACGAGGGCACCGACTCTGCTCGATACCGAGGAATCCGCCATATGTGCTCACCAACCCTGAATTCGACCGAAAGTCTGTCGCCCGGCGACGCCCATTGTGGCCCGCCGGGCGACAGAATCCCACAGATCAGCTCCTACCCCGTGCGACTTGGACCCGTCCGACCGCAAGAAGTTCACCCCTTCGCGAAAATGGGGCCTATCCATCTCTTGCTATCCGTGATACCTTATTACACAAGGTAGCCGGGATAGCCGGGCATCTTGGATTCAACAGTAGTCCATCGCAAGCGCCGGAGACGGCTCAGCGTCGCGGAGGGACGGGACTCGAAGTGGAACACAGCTCACAGCTCCTCAAGGGTGTTCTCGACATGGTGTTGCTCGCGCTCATCGCCGAGGAGCCGAGCTACGGGTACGAAATGGTCGACAAGCTGCAGCAGAAGGGCCTGGAGCTCGTCAGCGAAGGCAGTATCTATCCGCTGCTGAGCCGGCTGCAGAAGAAGGGTTACATCGCCGGATATTTCGTCGAGTCCGCCGGCGGACCGCCCCGCAAGTACTACCGCATAGAGAAATCGGGACGGCAACAGCTCGCCGATTGGAGCGAGGAGTGGAACCGGCTTTCGGCCGGAGTTGGAGGGGTGCTAGATGGCCACCACGGAGGAAACCATGGCTGAGCAGATGGACATTGCGGAGGTCGTGGATCGCTGCAAGCGCTACTGGTCTTCGACGCACGTACCAAACAACGCGATCAAGGATATGGAAGCCGAGCTCACATCCCACCTCGAAGAGGCGGCTCACGCCGGCAATACGCCGCAAGCCGTCAACGGGCCGGAACTGAATGAGTTTGCCGAGGAGTGGGCACGCACGTACCGGCGGCCGATGATCGTCGGTGACCAGGGGGCTTCGCGAAGCCGGATGGCGCCGAACACACAGATGCTCATTTCGATAATTGCGATCGCCGCAGTCACAGCCGCGATTTTGATATTTTCACCAAAGGAGGACAACGTGGACAATGATGTACTTTTATGGGCATTCCTGGGGGGCGCCCTATTGCTGTTTGTGGGCGAGATCCTGACCGCGGGGTTCTTCCTGTTGCCATTCGCAATCGGTGCCGCCATCGCGGCGGTCATGGCATTCCTGGGAGTGCCGCCGGTCATCAACCTGATCACCTTCCTGGTCATCAGCGTGATCGCCCTCATCGGTCTCCAGCGCTACACCGACACGGACGACGACCAGCCCGCCGTGGGAGCCAACCGTTATACGGATAGGACCGGCATCGTGCTCATCGCCGTCTCGCGGGCCAAGGGAACCGGTCGAGTCCGAATGGGATCGGAGAACTGGCTGGCGGGCACCGATCTCGCGGACGAGATCCCGGAAGGAACCGAGGTCAACATCCTCGAAGTCCGCGGAACGCGGCTCATCGTCGCTCCAATCGACGAAGTCTGATCATTGAGTCTGAGAAAGAAGACTGAGAAACAGAAAGGAAAGACATGGCATTTTTAGGTGCATTTGGTGTCATCCTCGTGCTGCTGTTCGTCGTTGCCGCCACCGGCTTCAAGCTGGTCAGGCAATGGGAGCTGGGCCTGATCGAGAGATTCGGCCGGTACGAGAAGACGGTTGGTCCCGGACTGCGATGGGTCATGCCGTTCATCAAGAACCTCCGTCGGGTCGACATGCGTGAGCAGGTCGTCGACGTTCCGCCCCAGGAGGTCATCACCAAGGACAACGTGGTTGTCACTGTGGACGCCGTCGTCTACTACCAGGCCACCGACCCCGTGAAGCTGAAGTACAACGTGGCCAACTTCATCGTCGCCGCCACCAAGCTGGCCCAAACCAACCTGCGTAACGTGGTCGGTGACATGGACCTCGACGACGCGCTGACCTCTCGTGACACGATCAACGCCCAGCTGAGGGAAATCCTCGACGAGGCAACCGACGTCTGGGGTACGAGGGTCGTGCGCGTCGAGATCCAGCGGATCGATCCGCCGGCCGACGTGACCGATGCCATGCACCGGCAGATGAAGGCGGAGCGCGATCGGCGAGCCCTGGTCACCGAGGCCGAGGGCGACAAGAGGTCGGCGATCCTCAAGGCGGAGGGTGTCAAGCAGGCTCGTGTTCTCGAGGCCGAGGGTCAGGCGGAGGCCATCATGAAGGTGGCCGAGGCGGAGAAGTTCCAGAAACTCACGGTCGCCGAGGGCGAGGGCCAGGCAATCGAGCGAGTCTTTGGCGCCATCCACACCGGCGACCCCACCCCCGACCTGATCGCCATTCAGTATCTGAAGGCGCTCGAGCAGGTGGCCGACGGCCAGTCGACAAAGCTCTTCCTCCCCATGGAGATGAGCGGAATCCTGAGCTCGGTCGGTGTGATCGGAGAGATCTTCAACGACGGCCGGGGTGGCAGCGGGCAGCCCCGCCAGTAGGAAGAGTCAGCCAGCAATCGGCGAGGGCCGCCCCCCGGCCGGGGCGGCCCTCGCCGTTCCCGGCCGGCCGCTCTCGGCGATCTTCGGCACGGCACGGCCTCGATCCCTAGACTGTGGAATGCCCACACAAAGGAGTCCTGGTGTCGAATATGGCCGGCCAAGTTGCCCTGGTTACCGGCGGTGCCCGCGGGATTGGGCTTGCGATCAGCCAGCGCCTCATCCGGCGCGGGATGAATGTGGCGGTCGGGTACTCCCGCGACGACGCCGCCGCCGATCGACTTCGGCAGGAGCATCCCGAGGTCACAATCACCCTGCATCAGGGCAACATCGCCAAAGCCGATGATTGTGCGCGGGTTGTCGACGAGGTCCTCGAGACCCACGGCCGGGTGGACGTTCTCGTCAACAACGCCGGCGTGACGGTCGACAAGACCGCACGGCGGATGACTGCCGAGGAATGGGACCATGTGATCCACATCAACCTCAACGGCGCGTTCTACATGTCGAGCGGGGTGGTCCAGGGCATGCTCGACCGCGGTTCGGGCCGCATCATCAACATCAGTTCGGTGATCGGGGAAAAGGGGAACATCGGTCAGGCCAACTACGCCTCCGCCAAGGCGGGGCTCTTCGGTCTAACGAAGTCCCTGGCGCTGGAGACCGCCCGCAAAGGCATAACGGTGAACGCGGTGGCACCGGGGTTCATCGAGACCGAGATGGTCAAGGCGGTGCCGGCTGAGATCCTCGCGGGAATCGTGGAGCAAATCCCGCTAAGCAGGCTGGGAACACCCGACGAGGTCGCCCGGGTGGTGGAGTTCCTGGCCGACCCCGAATCGGGATACATCACCGGCGCCGTCTACTCGATCAACGGTGGGCTGTACATGTGATGACGCAACGGCCACGCACTTCGATTCCGGCCGTCGGTTCTGCTAAATAAATCACGCACAGCGCTTGACAGAGTACGTATGCTTGATATACTTATCGACGATAGCGCGATAGTTATCGACATCGACACTCTCAAGGAGACCCAACACCATGGCAACCGCCAAGAAGCCAGCAGCGACAACCGTCATCGACGATGCCGTGAGCGCCACCCAAGAGCTCGTCCTCGGAGCCGCCGAGCAGACCCAGGACCTCGTTCTCAAGACCTACAAGTCGTTCCT
>CAMYJM010000277.1 GCA_947258635.1 uncultured Acidimicrobiaceae bacterium | reverse complement strand
GAAATAGCCGTTGGATGGGAACCACCGCCAGCCCGCGCCCCCATCGGCGCCTGGCGGCGCCAGTTCCCCGAGTTTGGCGCAGCCAAACTCGCAAGGAACGCCGCAGGCGTTCCCTCCCTCCGGAGGAAGGCACAAAGTGAAGTCGCTAGCGCGCCGCTTTGTCAGACGGGCTCGGGTGGCCCCATCGGCGCCGGCTTTGGACCGGCTCGGGTCCCTAGATGCGGGCGGAGCTAATGGCCGACCAGGTGGCGCGGCCCAGGGTGAAGGGCATGCCGCCCTGGACGACGGCGGCGCCGGCGGCCGGGGTCGTGTCGGCCAGCTCCAGGGTGACCACCAGCACCGAAGCCACATCCGTGTCACGCAACTCCACCGCGACCAACCGGGGAGCCGGCGTCTCGCCCAGGAGCTCGGCCACGGCGGCGACGATCGCCGGGTTGATCGCCCCGGGTCCGCCCATCACCTTGGCCTCGGCGGCCGACCTGGCGGAATCGACCGCACGCACCGTCACCCCGGTGGCGGTCTCCTCCACGGCTATCAGCTCGAGGACGGGCGATGCGGCCAGATCGATGGAGATCAGGTGGGCCGGAGCCGGCTCATCGCCCGCGTCTGCGATCAGCGAGTCCAGTGCGCGGCCGAGGCCGCCGCGGCGGTGGCTCGGGATGTCGGGGACCGACGTGATCGGGTGAACCTCTTCCGTCGCGGCGGGAGGCGGCTCCGGCCGGGCGGTCGCCCGATACGCTCGCGCCACGAGCGACTTCACCTCAGAGCGCAACTGATCGGGGGCGCGAGTGTCATCGGTCCACACCCGCACGGAGGGAGGGCCCGATGGCGACGCCGTTACCTCGGCCCCCACCACTCCAGGTATACCCAGCACGGCGGCTTGGAGATCTTCAAGACTTACCAACTTCGATTCCACCTAGTCGATTGCCGCCGGTAGGCCACTCTATACCAAGCGACGAGGACGCGATCTGGCCGGGCAGCACCGGAACTCGCCCAATGGCAACTAGCGTTGCCGCCGATGAGACGAACCCTGCTCCTTGTGGTCGCGACCGTGTTGCCGGTGACGGCGTGTGGCGCGGGGGCCCGGACTCCGCCCTCCGCGGAGTCCGCGCCCTCCACCGTTGCGCCCAGCACCGTGGCGACACCCTCAGGAGACATCGGGACCGTCGTACGGGTTATTGACGGCGACTCCTTCGAGGCGGAGGTGAACGGGCGCGTCGTCGAAGTCAGGATGCTGGGAATCAATGCTCCCGAGGGATCCGAGTGCCACGGCGACGCGGCCCGCAGCCGGCTGGACGACCTCCTCGAGGACGCCGGCCTCACGCTCGTCCAGGACGGCGGTGACGATACCGACCGCTTTGGCAGGATGCTTCGATCCGTCTACGCCGCCGGCGCGTTCATCAATGCCACCATGGTCGCCGAAGGGCACGCTGTTGCCCTCCAGGGCGGCGATCCCAACGAGGCCGTGATGGTGGAGTTGTCCGACGCCGCGTTCGCGGCCGGGCGCGGCATGTGGTCGCCGGACGCCTGCGACGAGACCGTCGACACAACGATTCGCATCACCGAGGTGGAATACGACCCGGCCGGACGCGATTGGGAGAACAAGTCTGCAGAGTGGGTGGTCGTTCGCAATGACGGCGACTCCGCCGTCGACATGAGCGCCTGGATTCTGCGCGACGAGTCGTCGACCCATCGTTACTCGTTTCCCGGCGAGGTGACGCTGACACCAGGTGCCGAGCTGCGGGTCCGCACCGGTTGTGGCGACGACGGGGACGGGGACCTCTACTGGTGTGCCGACGATGCCGTCTGGTCGAATGGCGGCGATACCGTGATCCTGCAGACGTCCGCCGGCACCGTCATCGACAGAGTGCGATATGACGGGGACTATTGAGGTCCACGTATCAGTGATACGTGACCGAAGGCGCGGCTAGTCCGCCGCTCGCGCCGTCAGTACCTTGCCGGATTTCTCGACTTCCCATGTGGCGATGCTCGCCAGATCCTCGGGAGCGATCTCAATCGAGAACAGGAACTGGGCGCCCGGAGCATGATCCAGAGCGTAAGCCCGGAAGGGCACCGCGGTGACGATCGCTCCGCGCCGGTTGCGCCCGACGAGGCGGTGATCGCCCGGAGTGGGAGGAACCGCGGCGTGGTCGACCACCTCGACCGACGAGATCTCGGTGACCGGCATCCGATTGATGCGCTTGTCCTCGGGGATGGCATTGAAGTTGGCGACCGCCCGGGCATTCGCCGGAACCGAACCGCTGAATTGCACAACGGTCCCGGTACCGAGTGGCGCCGCACCGTCCGCCTGAACCTCGAATGCGTAACCGGCCGACCGATAGTCGAGGACCTTGCCAAACGAGAAGTCGCTGATCCACTCCGGTGTGCAATACGTCATCAGATCGACCCATTCGTCCGGGTCGTAAGTGATCCCGGTCGCCGCGTCGTAGCCCCAATTGCCGATCGAGCCGCTGGTGTAGGGGAAGTCATCATCGGGGTTGCCCTCTCCCCCGGTGCACCGGTTGTGGAGGAGATTGAGGTTGTGCCCGGCCTCGTGGGCGATCGTCTCCGCGTCGCGAAAACCGAGTGAGCTGACCGCGGCCGGCCACCCGATGTACGCGATGCCTGCCAGATTGGCCGAGCGCCAGCTCTCCGGCACGATGGCGTGGTACATCCGATTCGGGTTCTCGGCTTGCTGCAGCGAGAGCAATTCCGTCAACAATGTCTGCCAGTCGTCGTACATGTCACCGGTACAGCCCTGGCAGGTGTACATGCTCCGGACCGAAATGTCGTAGTCGGCGACCGGGTGCACCTTCATCATCTTCTCGAACAGTGCCTCCGCCTGACCCTGGCTGAGAGACACCCCGTCGACCGGCACGACGGTGATCCGCAGCGTGGGAACGTCCCGGGTGTCGATGTCGACCCAACCCGACCGCGGATAGCGGTTGTTCGTCTCGCTCGCCTCGAGCGTCATGTTGCCGCGGTCGACGACGACGGCAATCTCGGTGCCGGGTTCGAGGAAGGTGTTGTCGAATACGTAGTTGAAGGTCGTCGACAGATCGGACTCCAGCGGGCTCTCCGGGAGAGTCGCCGGACCATCCATCCGGACCTTGCCGACCACGCCGTCGATCTTGTAGTAGAGGTGCACCGTCGGGGACGGCAACCCGGGACGGTCGCCGGAGATGAACGCCCGGGCGATGCCGGCACGATTGCGGACGGTGCCGATCCGGTCGGCGGGCCCCTGCGACGAGTCTGCGGCCGGCACTGCCTGGTTGATCAAGAATCTTTCGAATTGGAAGTCGACCGGTTCCCCTTCGCATGCCACGCATGTGTCCCCACTGCAATGGTCGCCCCCGTAGCCGCCGTCGACTACATCAACGCCGGATCCGCCGATGAGGACGTCGTCGCCCTCGTCCCCACGAATCGTGTCGGCCCCGCCATTGCCGGCGACTTGGTCGTTGCCCGACATGGCCACGAGCAGATCGCTGCCGGGCCCTCCGCCGAGATAGTCGTCGTCGCCACCGCCGAAGAGCTCGTCGGCGCCACCGTTCCCATAGAGGTGGTCGGCCCCAGGGCCCCCGGCGAGGATGTCTGCATTCGGGCCACCCCGGAGCTCGTCACGCCCCGGACCGCCCCTCAGGTCGTCTTGTCCGGCGCCGCCTGAGAGCTCGTCACGGCCCCCGCCACCCGAGATGATGTCGGAACCGGCCCCGCCAAAGATGTCGTCGGCACGCTTGCCGCCGTAGATCTGATCGGCGCCATCGCCGCCGCAGATGGTGTCGTTGCCGTCGAGGCCCCGGATCAGATCATTGCCGCCGCGGCCATGGATCACGTCCGCTCCTGCCGAGCCGACCAGTGTGTCGTTTCCCTCGGTCCCGGCCAGAGTGACGGTCTTGCCATTGCAGGTGAGCGACGCGGCAGACGACGACACGGGAACCGCGATGAGGAGCGCCGACACCAGCAGGGCAACTGCGCCAACGCGTCCGAAGCTCCGGCGTTCTGCTGTCAGAGAGGTCACCACTGCGGCACCCGTACTCTCTCCCGGTTACAACTAACCGTATCATTCGGCGCTACTCACAGTAGCTATCGGCAGAACGCACCCCAATCCGTACCCCTACCTTATCGATATACCACTGTCCCCCGAAAGTCGCCCCACACCGGTCTCTCAGGGCTGGCGAGGCACCACACAGGCGGACAGGCTCGGCGTTCCGGCATCACTGGTGAAAACCTCCGGATCGTTGATCTGCTCGCCAGAATCCTCCGTCGTCAGGAAACGCACGATTCCGCGGTACACGGCGGCGGCGTACGCCTGACGGAATTCGTCGGTGCGCATCAGGGCTTCCTCCTCCGGCTCGGAGATATAGGCCCCCTCGACGATCACGGCCGGCATGTTGGCGCGCCGCAAGATCCCGTAGTAGTCCGTGTCGGTGCCCGGATCGATTCGGGAGCGGGCTCCCAGTATCAGGCCGCCTTTCCAGTTGACGGCGAAGGCCGAGAACCCGCGGATGAGCTCCTGATGGATGAGCGAAGCCAGCCGGTCGGAGCCGGCGACCGACGTGGCATAGAAC
>CAMYJM010000276.1 GCA_947258635.1 uncultured Acidimicrobiaceae bacterium | reverse complement strand
CGCCGCTTTGCCGGACCGGCTCGCCCCCACCCGGGAAGACACCGAGGGGAAGTCGTCTGGGCGCAGGTGTTCCCCCGCTGGGCGAACGGGACCCGCCGCCGACGCAGTCGGCGAGCGGGTAAGGGGGCGCGTCGCCACCGGTGGCACCCGGTACAAGGGATCTGTCGCCTGCAGTGAGACCGGGCCAGAGGCGGGAACCACATCGAGCTGACGCCCCCATCGGCGCCTGGCGGCGCCACTTCCCCCACCGCACCGGGGGAAGACACAGAGGGGAAGCCGTCCGAGCGCCGCTTTGCCAGACCGGCTCGCCCCCACCCGGGGAAGACACAGAGGGGAAGCCGTCTCGGCGCAGCTTTGCTGGACCGGCTCGCCCCCACCGGGGGAAGTCACAGAGGGGAAGTCGTCTGGGCGCCGCTCTATTCGACCGGCTCGGGGGGCAGGATGTAGTTCGTGCCTGTGAACAAGCCGCAGATTCTCTCATCTCGGGCCCGGCGGATCTCGACCCGGTAGGTAGAGAGGGTGCGACCCCGGGTGACTTCGGTGGCGGTGGCCAAGAGCTCATCGCCGGCGCTCGAAGCAGCCGTTATCGCCAGATGCGTGTCGATGGCGACGGCCGGGCCGGGAACGTTGCCGGCCAGCGACAGCGCGACATCAGCGAGACTGAAGAGCACACCGCCGTGGGTCGACCCGACGAAGTTGTGGTGGACCTCGCCGACCACCATGGCGACGGTGATGGCGTCATCCGTCACCTCGACCAGCCGGACGCCGAGACTCCGGGCGTACGGATCCTCGGCGAGCAGCTCGGCGGCCCGTTGGGCGCGAGACGTCATGGCCCTATGAGTCTTCGCCCAAGTAGGCCTTGATGACGGCGGGGTCACTCTGGATAGCCGACGGCGGACCGACCGCGATCTCAACCCCGAAGTCGAGCACCATGATGCGGTCGGCAATGTCCATGACAAGGCCCATGTCATGCTCCACGAGGACGATGGCGATCCCCAACTCCTCCCGGATGTCGAGGATGAAGCGAGCCATGTCCTCGGTCTCTTCGAGGTTCATTCCGGCTACGGGCTCATCGAGAAGGAGCAGCTCAGGTTCCATGGCCAGCGCCCGGCCCAGCTCGACACGCTTCTGGATGCCGTACGGCAGCAGCGCAACCGGGTACTTACGCCACTGCTTGATCTCGAGCAGGTCGATGATGTCCTCCACCAACGCCCGATTCTCCAGCTCCTCCTTCTTGGCAGACCCGAACCACAACGCTCCGGCCAGCGGCCCGACACGCGTCCGCACGTGACGGCCGGTGAGCAGGTTCTCCAGGACCGTCATGTGGGCGAACAGCTCGATGTTCTGGAACGTCCGAGCGATGCCGTAGCCGGCGATCACGTCAGGACGTTTCCCGCGAAGACTCTCGCCCTTCCACAAGATCTCGCCCTCTTGTGGTTTGTACACACCGTTGAGGCAGTTGAACGTAGACGTCTTTCCGGCACCGTTGGGGCCGATCACGGCGAACAGCTCGCCGTCATCGACGTGAAAGCTCACGTCGGTGAGCGCCTTGACGCCCTTGAAGGCAAGCGAAACGTTGCGGAATTCGAGGAGATGCTCGTAGTCACCACCACCCCTTTGGTGCCAGTTCGCCAGGGTCCGTTTGCCGACATGGCTGTGAGTCGTCACGACAACCACCTCTTGCGCCGCTTGTAATGCTTGACGTCTCTGAACGACTTGCGTTCGCCGGATCCGTGAAGCCCCAGGTAGAACTCCTGAACGTCCTCGTCGTTGAGCAGCTTGCCGGAATTGCCATCCATGACGACCTTGCCGGTTTCCATTATGTAGCCGAAAGATGCGATTGACAGCGCCATGTTGGCGTTCTGCTCGATCAGCAAAACGCCAACACCGGTCTTGTTGATGTCGACGATGATCTGCTTGATTTGCTGGACCAGTTTCGGCGCCAGACCCAGCGACGGCTCGTCGAGGATCAACAGTTTGGGATCGGCCATCAAAGCCCGACCGATAGCGAGCATCTGTTGCTCGCCTCCCGACAAATACCCGGCAGTGTCTTTGCGGCGCTCGGCGAGCGCCGGGAACATATCGTATACCCGGTCATAGACCGCTTTGGCCGCTCGCTTCCGCGTGTAGGCGCCGGTACGCAGGTTCTCTTCGACCGTCATCTCGGCAAACACCCGGCGGCCTTCCATGACCTGAGTGATTCCCGATCGCACGATGCTCGACGGATCCTTCTCGTCGATGCGTTCTCCCTGCCAGCTGATTTCGCCTTTCGTGATATCACCCTCGTGAACATCGAGCAGACCGGTAATGGCGCGTATCGTCGTCGTCTTCCCAGCGCCGTTGGCTCCGAGCAGAGCGACGATTTGACCCTCGGGGACTTCGATAGACAGCCCGCGTAGCACCAACACGACGTCGTTGTAGACAACTTCAAGGTTGGATACTTCGAGCACTGGCTGCCTCTCTATGTATTGGTCCCCGGGGACGTTGCCGCCCCCGGGGATCCTTTGCTATCGGCTAGCCGGAGATCCGGTTGCCTTCTTCCTGTGTCCAGCAAGCGCCGGTGAAGTTGAAGTCCCTCGCCAGCGGCCTCACGAATGGGCCTTCCACGAACGTGGAACCGGTCGTCCCGAGACCGTCCGACAGCTTCTGATTCGCGCCACCAGCGGCCGTGTAGGCCGCCAGGTCCGGCTTGAATATGTACATGTCCCGCACGACATAGTCGTTCGGCTCACCTACATAACTCTGGTCCGGCGCGGCACCGTCCATGGGGATGATCTCGACGCTGTTGGCAGCATCGAGCACTCCCTGGCGGGTCATATCACCATCGGCGGCGGCCTTGCGCAGGATTGCTTCCATGGCACGAGCTTCCGTCCATCCGTATAGGAACGCATCCGACGGGCGTCGATCCGGGAACGCAGCCGTCAACGCGGCCGAAACGGCGGCCATGCCGGGCACGTCGGTACCCCACGACACCGTGTAGTTGGTCGCCCAGTAGAAGCCGGTGAGGGCTTCGCCAAGCGCGCTGTCCAACAGCCGGAAGTCGTAGCTGGGCACCGAGCCGGTCCACTGTGCCTGCAGGCCGGCCTGAAGGGCGCCGCCCATGATCACTGCGGTTTCGCTCGGAGCACTCGTTAGCCACACCCAGTCGGGAGCAGCGCCCACGAGGCCGGTGATAACCGGCGTGGCGTCGGCCGCGGTGTACTCGGCAGGGTTGGATCGCACGATCAGGCCTTCACCGTCGTACACGATCTCGACACCAAGCTCTCGCGCGGCGTACTTGACACCGGCAGCGGCGTCCTGGCCGTAGTCGCCGGCGCGGGTGACGATAGCCAACTTCGGCAAGGCCCCATCGTTCTCGGCCTTGAACTTGTCAACCAGCCACTCAGTGACGTTCATGCCCTCCAGGCAATAGTTGGAACCAAGTTCGAAGGCGTAGCCACCGTCGAACTCCGGATCGGCCCAGCCCGAATACCAGCTCAACGGCATCGCCAGGACGTTGTCTGACTTCAACTGCGCCAGGATCGACGCGGTGTGCGGCGAGCCGGTGGAGTTGGAGAACGCAACCACCTCGTCGACGATCTTCGTGTACTTCTCACCGTGCGTGGCGACGTTGTAGACCGTGTCCTCGATTACGGGAACGACCATCTTGCCGTCGATGCCGCCGTTGGCGTTGACAACGTCGTTCCAGTACGTGACCTGAGCATCGACAATGTCGACGGTCAGGCCTGAGAACGGACCCGACAGGTCGGCCAGCAGCCCGATGCGGATCTCGTCCTCGTCCACACCGATGTCGAACTTGACCTCGTCGGCCGGTGGCGCCACGGTCGTGGTGGGAGCCGCTGTCGTCGGGGCCGCCGTTGTCGAAGCCGCGGTAGTCGTCGGCGCGTCAGTCGCCGGGGCAGCCGTCGTGTCGTCGGTCGAATCGCCGCACGCGGCGGCAATCAAAGCCAAGACAAAACCGACGACTATCAGTTTCTTGCTGAGGTTCATTTGACCTCTGTCCTTTCATTTGTCGTCTCCTCCACCACCCTGGCGAGGCGGTGAGGATCTCCTCCGACCCTCCACGTGGTACTTAGTACGTGAATGGCCATCCCTTCCAGTAATTGCGAACCTTGAGCCAGATCCCGTACAAGCCCAATGGCTCAAAGATCAAGAACACTGCGATCAAGAGGCCATAGAGCACCGTGTTGGCCTGGAAAATGCTGAGCCCAGCGCCCTGGGCGTCGAGTGACAAGACCCCAAAGTCCCCGGAGCCGGTCTTGATGACGATGTCGGCCAGCGGGGCCAGCCACGTCTCATCTGCGATCTGATCGCTCAGGAACCCTGTGGAGTTCTCGACCAGCCGCGGCAGAAGCTGCACAAACAGCGTGCCCAGCACGACACCGATCACGGTCCCGGCGCCGCCGATCAGGACGATCGCGATGAACTGAACCGACAGGAAAAGACTCCATTGCTCCGGGGGCAGAAATCCGAGGAAAGTGGCGTAGAGGCCCCCGGCCACGCCGGCGTAAAACGAAGATATGGCAAAAGCCTGTGTCTTGGCTTTGGCTTCATTGACCCCCATGATCTCG
>CAMYJM010000275.1 GCA_947258635.1 uncultured Acidimicrobiaceae bacterium | reverse complement strand
CAAGCCCTGCTGATGACTACCGAAGACCACGCCGAGTTCCTGGCATCATTCCGCGAGAAACGTGATCCGGAGTGGACCGGACGGTAGGGGAGACACCGGGGAGCGAAGTTGCTTGGACTCCTTCGAATCGCCGCTGCCTCTGAACGTCTCCTGGAGGTGCTGCTCGGCTCGGTGTGGCGCGGAGGGCAATAGGGCGCCCGATGCTGTGACAGGGGCCGTCCACCGGGTGTGTCTCCCCGGAGCGGGGGGAGAAGGGACCCGCCGACGACGAAGTCGCCGAGTGGGCAGAGGGGGCGCATCGTCTGAATCGCTCCCGCTTCGAGCTGGTCCGGCAGCTAGGTTCGACAGATCCCTGCAGCCGGGAACCACGTTGAGGTTGCGCCCCCTCTGGCCTTGCGGGCCTGTCTCCCCCTCCGGGTGGAGGCATAAGAACCTGTCTGCCGCCCAGATCTCGAACCGGCACTACCGCACGGCCTAACTCGCTTGCGGAGGACAGTCTCGACACGCCTTCGTCGGCCGATCGTGCAGCCGCCGCGTCATGGTCCGAAGGCACATCCCAGGAATCTGTTGACGCCACAACCGCCGCAGTATATGGTTCTACATCGAGAACGGAGTTCTGTGATGCGAACGCATCACGTAGCGTGGGCTATCTGCATCACGGTCGGCATCTTTCCCCCTGGATGCCGGCCGTGGTAGCCCCGGTCTCGGCCGTCGAGCGGGCGATTCAGATCCTGCGAGCGTTCGAGCGCCACGACGAATACAGCCTCACCGAGCTGGTGACGCTGCTCGAGTTGAACAAGAGCACCGCCCACGGGATCCTGAAGACGCTGGCCGACAACCGCTTCCTCAGTCGAGATCCCGAGACTCTTCGCTTCCGACTGGGACCGGCACTAATCCGCCTCGGCCATCTCGCTCACGAGCAGATCGATGTGCGCCGTGTCGCTCGTCCTTACATGTCGGCGCTTGTCGCCGAAACCCGCAAATCGGTGTTGCTCGGCACCTACCACGGAGGTCGGCTGACGATCATCGACAAGGTGGATCCGGTGGGGACGCTGCATGTATCGGCCGCGATCGGTCAGCAGATTCCCTTCTCGGCAGGTTCTTTCGGTCGAGTGTTTCTCGCTTGGCTCCCGGAGGACGATGTCGATGACCTCATCGCCGGCCACGGCCTCGAGGAGTTCACTCCGGCATCGATTACCGATCCCGGCGAGTACAAGGCGGAGCTCGCCAGGGTTCGCGAGCTCGGCTACGCGGTGGACGACACGGAGGAGTTTCTGCTCGGCGTTCGTGCCGTCTCCGTGCCGTTGATGGGACCCGAGGGTGTCGTCGCCGGTTTGACCATTGTGGGATTCACCTCGCGCGCCGGCGATCAACCGGGGGAGAGAGCCATCAAGGCCGCCCTGGCGGCCGGGCGCGAGATCTCGGCGCAGCTAGGTGCCGATGTGACCGAGCTCGACGGGAGCCTGGAAGAGAATCCGCGACAGCCGGCCGGCGTGTCGCCTAGCAATTGACGACAAACTAGGAGGAGAGAACCGTGCCGTTCGACGACCTGCGATCGTTCATCGACCGACTCGACATAGAGGGTCAGCTCCACCGGGTCAAACGGGAGGTCGATTGGAACCTCGAGCTGAGCCACGTCGCCAAGCTCAACGAAGAGCGCCAAGGGGGTGGCAAGGCGCTGCTGTTCGACAACATCAAGGACTATCCCGGCCACCGGGTGTTCATCAGTGCGCTGACGGCGCGAGAGCGGCTCGCCATCGCCCTGGAAATGCCCGAAGACAGCAGCCTCATGCACCTGAGCCAGGAATGGGTGGATCGGATTCAGGGCAACCGGGTGCCGCCCAAAGTTGTTGAAACGGGACCGACCAAAGAGAACATCCTGACCGGAGACGAAGCAGACATTTTGAAGATCCCGTCTCCCTGGTTCTATCCGGGCGACGGCGGCCGCTACTTCGGCACCGCCGGCTACCTGATCACAAGAAATCTCAAGACCGGCCGCCTCAACCTCGGAACTTACCGAGCCATGGTGGGCGAGAGCCAGGAATTGTGCATCTTCATGATCAAGGCCAAGGACGGCGACATCGACTTCCGCGACTATCAGGAAGCCGGGATACCGATGCCGGTCGCTTATGTCTCGGGAGCGGATCCAACGTTGTTCTTGTGCGGCAGCACTCTGTTCGGACTCGACGAGAGCGAGTACGACATCGCCGGGGCGCTGCGCGGCGCGCCGGTCGAAGTGGTCAAGGCGGAGACATCCGATCTGTTGGTGCCGGCTACCTCCGAATGGGTGGTCGAGGGCGAGATTGTGCCCGGCGAGACCCGCAAGGAGGGCCCGTTCGGCGAGTACACCGGCCACTATTCGGGCAAGGGCGACGAAGAGCAGTTCTTCATCAGGGTCAAGGCCATCACCCATCGCGACGACCCGATCCTCTGGTCGACGACGGTCGGCCGGCCGACGACCGACACCCATATGATCATGAGCGTCAACCGCACGGCATCGCTGTGGAACGATCTGCGGACCATGCAGATCCCGGGGATCAAGTCCGTTTATGGGCCCCCGGCATCTGCGGGCCGGATGCTGGTGATCATCTCGATGAAGCCCATGTATCACGGCCACTCCACCCAGGTGGGACTGGCGGCATTTGCATCGACCACCGGTAACTACGGCCTGAAGACGGTGATCCTCGTCGACGACGACATCGACCCCGAGAACATGGATCAGGTGATGTACGCGCTGAGCTTCAAGTATCAGCCCGAGTTCGGTACCCAGATCCTGCGGCGGGGCCGTTCGACACCGCTCGATCCGTCGCTGCCCAGATCGGCCCGGTTCATGACGTCGCGGGTCATCATCGACTGCACCACGCCGTACGAGTGGGGCGAGGACGAGCGGCCGGCGCAGATCTTCCTCGACGACGATATGGCCGACCACGTGAAGGATCACTGGGAGGAGTACTTCGTGTGAGGGCTCGTCGAGAGAGGAGGGGCACGACCTTGGGGTGAATAGGCTGATCGACGGGATCATCTTCGACATTGACGGAACAGTCGCCAGAGGCCGTCAGGTACTTCCGGGCGCCCTCGAGACGCTCGACGAGCTGCGTCGCCGCCAGCTGCCGTTCGCGTTCTTCACCAACGACAACTCGAATACGATCGCATACTGGGTGGAGAAGTTCGCCGCCATGGGCATCCAGGCGGCTCCGGAGGAGGTCGTCACCTCGGCGCTGGTTGCCGCTGAGGTGATGGCCGAGCTCCACGCTGACAGTGCGATTCTTGCTGTGGGCGACGTCGGGCTTCTCGAAGCGCTACGAGCGCGGGAGCTGGATCTTGTCGACCCCGAAAATCCTGAACAGGCGGAGGCGGTGGTCATGGGGAAGGATCCCAACTTCGATCAGCACCGGCTGAACATGGTGTGCAAGGCAATATGGAATGGTGCCGAGTTTTTCGCGACCAACTACGATCCGCGCGTGCCGACAGCGGAAGGTTTTGTCCCGGCGACCGGACCGATGGTGAAGGCCGTCGCCTACGCCACGGGCCAGGAGCCGACTGTCACCGGCAAGCCTTCGCCGTGGTCGGGCCGAATGGCGATGCGGATCCTGGGTGTCGCCCCCGAGCGCGGCCTCGTGGTGGGCGATCAGCTCGCTACCGACATTGCCATGGGCCGCAGCGCCGGGATGCATACGTGTCTCGTCCTCACCGGCACCGCCGAGGCACACGATCTGGAGCAGGCTCCGGAGGATCACCAACCGCATGTGGTGGTCGCCGACATCGGCCACGTCATTCCCTGGCTCGATGAGCAGATTGCAGCCACGCCGGCTTCGTCCGGCGGCTGCTTGGGCGGGGTGTGACCGTGGACGCCGAATACATCCTTCCGTTCGAGGATTGCTCCGAGGACTGTGTCGAGCTGGTTGGAGGCAAGAACACCGGTCTGGGAACGATGATCCGTGCCGGGATCCCGGTTCCTCCGGGCATTGCGGTAACCACCGATGCCTACAGGGCGATGCTGGGCAGCGGGCGCGCCGAGGATGCGATCACCAAGCTCCTCCACGACGTCGATCCCGACGATGTCGACGGCCTCGAAGAGGTCAGCCAGCGGATTCGGGCCGGGATCGAAGCGCGGCCGATGCCGCCTGACGTCGAGGCTGCCATCCGTCGGGGATACGAGGAACTGACCCGGAGAAGTGGCTGGGAATCGGATTTGCCCGTGGCCGTGCGCTCGAGCGCCACCGCCGAGGATCTCCCCGGTGCCAGCTTTGCCGGCCAGCAGGACACGTTCCTGTGGGTGGTCGGAGGCGACGAGGTCGTGGCGCACGTGAAGCGCTGCTGGTCGAGCCTCTACACCGGGAGAGCGATCGCCTACCGGATGGAACAGGGCTTCGACCACGACAAGGTCTTCATGAGTGTTTGCATCCAGAAGATGGTCAATGCCCGGGCTGCCGGGGTCATGTTCACGCTCAATCCCATCAACGGCGACCGCTCGAAGGTGGCAATCGATGCGAGCTGGGGCCTCGGAGAGTCGGTGGCGTCCGGAGAGGTCACACCGGACAACTACCTTGTGGACAAGATCGCCGGGCGGATCGCCCG
>CAMYJM010000274.1 GCA_947258635.1 uncultured Acidimicrobiaceae bacterium | reverse complement strand
AGACTTGCACAAGAAGCCGGCACGCTCCATACTCGCGCTAGTAACCCGCCGGTCCTCCGGTGGGATTGCGTGTGAAAGGGACTCCCTTGCTAGCTGGGATCATCGCGGCAGTCCACGTGATTGTCTCCTTACTTGTCATCTTCCTGATACTGCTTCACGCGGGTCGGGGAGGGGGCATGTCCGACATGTTCGGAGGAGGCATGAGCAGTGGCAACATTGGCGGCTCGACCGTGGTTGAAAAGAACCTCGATCGGCTCACCGTCGCTGCCGGCGTCCTATTTGGAATCACCACCATCGCTTTGACGATGGCGTGGCGATAGCGCCCGTTTAACCGGCGCGGCGCGGATATAGCAGGGGAAACCGAGGCAAATTAATAAGGAGGCAAAACCTTGACTCGACTGTGGCATAGCCGCCCAGTGGTGTTTGGCGCATTGCTCCTGGCTTTCGCCCTCGTAGCTGCCGCTTGCGGTGACTCGACGGATACCGGGACCGACGCTCCAACCACCGCGGCGCCCACAACTGAGGCTCCTAGCACCACGGCCGCGGCGACGACGGCGGCGCCGACCACCACCGAAGCGCCTGGCAAGCCCTACGGCGGCGAGGCGATCGTGGCGGATGACCAGGAGCCCCCAACATTGAATTCGTTCGCTCCCGGCGGTGACAATTTCATCGTTTCGATCATCGGCGAGTCCTACTGGGCCGGTGTGTACAAGATCGACGGGTTCACCCTCGAGTACGTGCCGGAGCTCGTTACCGAGCTGCCGACCGTCGCCAACGGCGGCGTGAGCGTCAACGCCGACGGCACCATGACCGTCAGGTACCAGATTCGCGACGATGCGGTGTGGTCCGACGGTGTACCCATCTCGGGAGATGACTTCCAGTACACGCTGGAGACCATCCTCGACCCGGAGCTCCCGATCAACAAGATCACTTACGAGGACATCGTCCCTGGATCGTGGGAGGCCGGCCCGAAGACGTTCGAGTACACGCTGGCGCAGCCGACTCTGCAGTATGAGTCGCTCTTCTCGCCGATCATCCCGAAGCATGCGGTGGAAGGCAGCGACTTCCTCAACGACTGGAACGACGCCATGTGGCCCTCGGCCGGTCCGTTCGTCTTCGATCAGTGGCAGAAGGGTGAGTTCGTTCGGGTCGTCCGCAACGACAACTACTGGAAGACGGACGAAGAGACGGGGCAGCAACTGCCTTATCTCGATTCCGTCATCTTCCGGTTCATTCCGGAGACCGAGTCGATCATCAACGCCTTCCGGGCGCGTGAAGTCGACATCATCCAGCCGCCGCCGTCGACTGACGTCATCGAGACGCTTCAGGCTCTCGAGCCTGAGGGGGCCGTGGTCGAAGTTCTTTCCGGCCCGGTGTGGGAGCACCTCAACTTCCAGTTCGGCGATAACCGGTTCACCAAGAACCCGGACTCGGTGAACGACAACCTGAACTACCGCAAGGCGGTAGCTCACGCGATCGACAAGGACCTCATCGTCGATGAGATCCTCGCCGGTCAGGTTGAGCCGCTCGACTCACTCGTCGACGTGTTTGCCCCGACCCTCTCGCAGGGCTCGTGGAAGCAGTACGACTACAACCCGGAGACGGCCCGCACCTATGTGGAAGCCGCCAAGACAGAGCTGGGCGTCGACACGATAAAGACTGTCTTCTCGACGACGTCGAACAACGACGCCCGGGTGAAGCTGTCCGAGTTGTTCGTTGAGATGTTCGCCGACGTCGGCATCGAATACACCAACCAGCTCGAGGACTCGCAGATCTTCTTCGGCGAGACTCTGGACTTCGGCAACTGGGACTTCGGCGAGTGGGCCTGGGTCGGCAACCCCGGTTTCTCAGACCTGGTCGGTATCTTCGACCTGATGGACCCGGAGTCGCCGCCGCCGGACGGCCAGAACTACTATCGCTGGGGCACCGCCGAGGTCGCCGGTCAGGACGTTGATGGCTTCAACCAGGGCCCGTCCTCCATCATCGACGCGGACACGGCTCGTTTTGCCGAGGTGCGCGACGCGATGAACGCCACGGTAGATCAGGACGAGCTGATCGCCGGAATCGCCGAGTTGGAGAACCTCCTCGCCGACAACGTGGTGATCATCCCCCTCTATGCCCGGCTGGTGACGGCCGCAGCGTGGGGCGACGAGGTCGGCGGGTTCAAGCACAATCCGTCGCAGCAGAGCCACACCTGGAACATGGGGACCTGGTACCGAGTCGACCTCTAGGTCGCCGCAACCAAGTCACCTGAATCGATGAAGCCGGGGCCCCGTGAGGGGCCCCGGTCTTCGTCCCGGCCGCTTCGGGAAATATCGCCTGCGGGTGGGTAGAACCTTCGCTATTGTGGTTTGGCAACTGGGGCCGGAGGCAAACTCATGTTGGCTTACATCATTCGACGGCTGGTCTATGGGATCGTCACGTTGCTCGCCCTGAGCCTGGTGGTCTTCCTGTTGATCCAGGCGTCGGGCGGCGGACCCCTCGACCGGCTGAAGAGCAACCCCAGGAACGGCAGAGAGCTCATAGAGCAACTCACCCAGCTGTGGGGCCTCGACAAGCCGATCATGCAGCAGTACTTCACCTGGCTGAAGAACTTCGTGACGCCGGCGGATGTCGCCTCGGCCGACGGCCTCTTCGTTGTGTTCGGCAAGCTCGGGATCCGCGGGCTCACCCCCATCGTCCTCGTCCTGGCGGCCGGCGCCTACACCGTCTGGGCGTTCCTCGTCAAGATCGGCCGGTCCTGGTGGCCGGTAGCTAGGGCTTTCAGCCTCGTCTTCGTGTGGTTCGTGGCGCTGTGGCTGGCCAAGTCCCGCATCGTGTTCTCACTATCGTGGGGTCAGTCGTTCCGCGGCGACGGTCCGGTGTGGGACAACATCTTCGGCGCCGCCGGGGCGACGTTCCGGCTCGGTTTTGCGGCGTTGATACTGGCGCTGATCATCGGCATTCCCCTCGGCATATACCAGGCGATCCGGCAGTACTCGTTCTTCGACCAGGTCGGCACGACGTTCTCTTTCGTTACGTACTCGACGCCGATATTCATCCTCGCCGTCGGGTTGCAGCTTCTGCTCGGCCTCTACTTGGAGAAATGGACCGGGGTCAAGCTCTTCTTCGTCACCGGTATGTCCGATGCCGGCTACGGAAGTTTCGGCACCCTGGCACAGCTCGGCGACGTCGTGCGACACCTGACGCTACCGGCGATGTCCATTGCCCTCATCTCGATTGCGGCGTACTCGCGGTTCCAGCGTTCGTCGATGCTCGAAGTTATGCACAGCGACTATCTGCGGACCGCCAAAGCCAAGGGTCTGCCGCGACGCCGGGTGATACTGAAGCATGCGCTGCGCAACGCGCTGATCCCGATCGTCACCCTGGTGTCTATCGACATTGGGAGCATCATCGGCGGCGCCATCATCACGGAGTCGATCTTCGGATGGCCGGGCGTGGGACGGCTCTACATCCAGGCGATCAACGCCGTCGACTATCCGACGGTGATGGCGGTCGTGATGTCGATCGGCATCGGAATCGTCATGATGAACATCGTCGCCGACATCTTGTACGGGGTCCTCGACCCCCGCGTCAGATATGACTGATCTGCTGAACCGTCCCGGCGATGGTGCGTCGGACGAGGCGGAAGGTCTCTCGGTTGAGCCGATAACGCAGTGGGATCGCTTCCTTGCCCGGCTGCGGCGGCATCGTCTGGCCATGGCCTCGGCGATATTCGTCGTCCTCATCATCCTGATTACGTTCCCATACGCGTACCTGGCCAAGTGCGACAAGAACGTCGCGGAGTGCGACCTGCCCCAGCTGTGGGACTACACCCAGGGGCTGTCCGACGAGAACGGCCGTCGCCTCGTCAACATCGCGCCACGCGCCGATTTCCCGTTCGGCACCGACGAAATCGGCCGCGACGTCCTCACGCGCGTGGTTCATGGGGGCCAGGCCAGCCTTACCGTCGGCCTGGTAGCCGGCCTCCTGGTGGCGTCGCTCGGTACGCTGGTCGGATCTCTCGCCGGCTTCTACCCGGGCGTAGTCGATCAGGCGCTGATGCGGTTCGTCGACCTGATACTGGGGTTGCCGCTGCTGCCGGTCGCCCTTGTCGTGGGCCGCCTCATACCGGAGTTGACGTTCTTACCCGGCTGGATGCGATCGGGCCCGTGGGGGATCGCGTTCTTGCTCGGCTTCCTGCTATGGGGCAGCCTGGCGCGGATTGTGCGCGCCGAGTTCCTGTCGCTGCGCGAGAAGGAGTTCGTCGAGGCGGCCCGAGCCGCCGGTGCCAGCGACCGGAGAATCATCTTCCGCCACATCCTGCCCAACGCGATGAGCCCCATCATCGTCCAGACGACTCTCATCATCGGCGCGGCGATCATCATCGAGGCGGCGCTCTCGTTCCTCGGGTTCGGGGTGCGGCCGCCCACTCCGACGTGGGGCGGGATGGCAGCGTCCGGCGCCGGCGTAGCCGTGCGCGGCTTCTGGTGGGAGCTGGTGTTCTCCGGCGCGGCTCTGGTCACGACCGTGCTGGCGGTGAACTTCATCGGCGACGGCCTGAGCGACGCCCTCGATCCGACGCAGACCATCGAGAGAAAGTAACGACACTTTGGCCGAGCAACCGTTGC
>CAMYJM010000273.1 GCA_947258635.1 uncultured Acidimicrobiaceae bacterium | reverse complement strand
GCGCCAATCCGTCGCCCAAGATCGGGCGCGCCGACGAAGTGCTGCGCGAGGTCGGCATCGAGTTGCGCGGCGAGGACACGTTCCACATCAACGACGTCGGGATCTTCTTCGGCGAGCCCGACAAGACCGTCCCCGATCCCTACTTCGACGGCGCGGGCCCCGACCGCACCGGCTGCACCTTCTGTGGCTCGTGCATGGTCGGCTGCCCGGTCGGGGCCAAGAACACCCTCGACCGCAACTACTTGTACCTGGCCGAGAAACTGGGGGTGCAGATCATCCCCGAGACCGAGGTGACCGGGGTACGCCGGACAGGCCAAGGCTATGAAGTGATGACGCGCCGGTCGACGGGTTGGCTCCGTCGTACGCGCTCTTTCGCCGCGGGCGGGGTTGTCTTCAGCGGCGGCGTGATGGGGTCGGTCAAGCTGCTCATGAAGTGCAAGGAAGAGGGCCTGCTCCCCGACCTGTCGGACAGCCTCGGTGACTACGTGCGGACGAACTCCGAGTCGATCATGACGGTCGACTCCAGTGACACCAGCGTCGACTGGAACGATCAGATCGCGATCACGTCGGGCATCTACGCCGACGACACGACTCACATCGAGATGGTGCGCTACAACAAGGGCTCGGACCTCCTGTCCGGCTTGCTGACCGTGATGACCAACGGCGGAGGGAAGGTCCCCCGCTGGGTCCGGCTGCTGGGCAACATCGTCCGCCACCCGGCGCGATTCCTCAAGGCCCTGTGGCTCCCGGGCCAGAGCGCCCGCCAGTCGATACTCCTGGTGATGCAAACCGACGAGAACTACCTCAACCTGCGTTACCACCCGCGGTGGTGGAAGTTCGGTCGCCCCGGCATCACCTCCACGGTGCCGGAGGGCCAGGACCGGGTGCGCTCGTACATACCCGTGGCCAATCAGGTTGCGGCCATGATGGCCAAGAAGATGAAGGGCTATCCGAAGAGCATGTGGTCGGAGGTGTTGCTCGACGCTCCCACCACCGCCCATATCCTCGGCGGGTGCTCCATGGCCGACTCGACGGACAACGGCGTTGTCGGCTTCGACGGCCAGGTGTTCGGTTACCCGAACTTGTACGTCGCCGACGGCTCGGTGGTGCCGGCCAACCTCGGCGTCAACCCCAGCCTCACGATCACCGCCCTTTCCGAGTACATCATGTCGCAGGTGCCGGAGAAGGTCGGCGCCTAGTCCGCGGGTACCGTTAGAGCCAATGGGAAAGCCCGCCCCCGGGATCGATCACCGGTACGTCGTGGACGACCACGAGCCGGCCTACCTCATCGCGTGGCGATCGGGGCAACTCGCGGCCAAGGTGGAGGCTGCCCGCACCGAGCTGGCCGACTGCCGGGCGTGCCCCCGCGACTGCGGCATCGACCGGCTCCGCGACGAGAAGGCGGTGTGCCACACCGGCCGCTGGCCTTATGTTGCCAGCGCCTTTGCCCACTTCGGTGAGGAGGATTGCCTGCGGGGCCGGCGTGGGTCCGGGACCATCTTCTTCTCGTACTGCAATCTGAAGTGTGTCTTCTGCCAGAACTGGGACATCTCATCGCGGGCCGCCGGGCGCTTGCTGACCGCCGACCAGATCGCCGACCTCATGTTGCGGCTGCAGGGCGACGGCTGCCACAACATCAACTTCGTCACCCCCGAGCATGTGGCGCCGCAGCTCGTGGAGGCGCTCGCGCTCGCCGTCCCCCGCGGCCTGCGGATCCCGATCGTGTACAACACGTCGGCATACGACGCCCTCGTGTCGCTCGAACTCATGGACGGCCTGGTCGACATCTACATGCCCGACTTCAAGCTCTGGGATCCCGCCGTCGCCCGTCGCCTGCTGCGGGCCGCGGACTACCCCGAGACGGCGCGGGCGGCCATCGGCGAGATGCACCGGCAGGTAGGGGTGCTTCGGTTTGGCCCGGATGGCGTGGCCCGCCGCGGAGTGTTGGTGCGGCACCTGGTCATGCCCGGCTTGGGGGAGGACTCGGCTGCGATCTTCCGCTGGCTTCACGACGCCATCTCGCCCGACACCTACATCAACATCATGGGCCAGTACCGGCCGGAGCACCGGGTGCCGGGGGCCGATCGGTACGCCGACATCGATCGATACCTCTCCCGCGACGAGATGGTCGCGGCGGTGACCGCGGCGCGAGCCGCCGGGCTGTGGCGCTTCGACAAGCGGTGGCTGTGAGCGATCCGATGCCGCCGGCGCCGCCCGACTCGGTCGTAGCCACCAGGTACTGGCACCGGCGGGAGGACGGCCGGATCCAATGCGACCTCTGTCCCCGTTTCTGCAAGCTCGGCGAAGGCCAGCGCGGGCTGTGCTTCGTGCGAGCCCGTCAGGATGACCAGATCGTGCTCACCACCTACGGCCGGGCGAGCGGTTTCTGTGTCGATCCCATCGAGAAGAAACCGCTGCATCACTTCTATCCGGGCACAGGCACCCTGTCGTTCGGTACTGCCGGCTGCAATCTCGCCTGCCGCTTCTGCCAGAACTGGGACATCTCCAAGTCACGCGAGTTCGACACGCTCGCCGAGCGGGCCTCCCCAGAGGCCATCGCCCAGCGGGCCGTTGCCCTCGGCTGCAAGAGCGTGGCCTTCACATACAACGACCCGGTGATCTTTCATGAGTTCGCCATCGATGTGGCCGCCGCCTGCCGAGCGGCCGGTGTCAAAGCGGTGGCGGTCACGGCGGGCTACGTGATGCCCGCGCCGCGAGCTGAGTTCTATGCCCACATGGATGCGGCCAATGTCGACCTCAAGGGATTCACCGAGGAGTTCTATCGAAGAGCCTGCGCCGGGCATCTCGCCCCCGTGCTCGAGACCCTCGAGTACATCCACGGCGAGACCGACGTGTGGCTCGAGGTGACGACGCTGCTCATTCCGGGGCTCAACGACTCCACGGACGACATCGCCCGGTTGACGTCCTGGATCGTGGAACGGCTCGGGCCCGACGTGCCACTGCACTTCACCGCGTTCCACCCCGATTTCAGGATGCGCGACCGACCGCCGACTCCGCCGGCAACTCTCGCCGCCGCCCGCCGCACGGCATTGAGCAGTGGCATCCGCCATGTCTACACCGGCAACGTGCACGACCCCGCCGGGCAGACCACGTACTGCCACGAATGCGGGGCAGCGCTCATCGAGCGCGACTGGCACCGGCTCGGCCGGTGGAGCCTCGACCCCGCCGGCCGGTGTCGGGCGTGCGGAACCGCCTGTCCCGGAGTCTTCGACGGCACCGGCCCCGGCAGCTGGGGCGCCCGCCGCCTCCCGGTCCGCTTCGGGGCCTGAGCTGCGCCGAGTCGGGCCGCCTGGCTGACATCGGGGATTGCGCGCCGCACCGTTGATCTGCACCGTTCGCCGCTTGACTAGAATATGATTCTAGAATAATGTTCTAGTAATGAAGACTCGACCGCAGTCGAGGGAGGCATCGGCCGCCCTGCGCCGCCACGTCATCGAGACCGCGCTGTCCTTGTTCAGCCGGCACGGCTACGGCCCCGTCTCGATCGAGATGATCTGCGACGCAGCTCAGGTGAGCGTGGGATCGCTGTATCACCACTTCGAGAGCAAAGCCGGCGTCGCGGCCGCGATCTACAACGAGGCGATCCGCCGCTACCACGAGCCTCTCCTCGCTGTCGTGGCCGATGACCCGGCCGCCGAGGACGGAGTCCGCTCCCTGGTCGATGCCCACCATCGGTGGGTGGCCACCCACGTCGCCTGGGCTCGCTTCATGATGAGCCATGGCGACCTGGCCGAGATTCGAGCCAATGCGCCCGACCACGAGGCAGCCAACGCCCGGCTCACCTCCGCGCTGATCTCTTGGGCGCGACGCCACATGGGCGCGGGGCACCTGATCGCGCTGGATCCGCCGCTGTTCATGGGTGTGGTGTTCGGTCCGAGCTACTTCCACACCAGGCTGTCGCTGAGCCGAGCGACGAGCCCGCCCGGCCGAGAGGTCGCCGCACAGCTCGCAACCGCCGCCTGGCGGAGCCTGCGGGGTCCGGCGAAGCTCGCGACCGATTGACGAGAACGACTGAGAGGAGACGACATGCGTATCGATTTCGACGAAACGGTCCCGGTACCGCCTGACGTGGTCTTCGATTATCTGCGCGCCCCCACCGAATGGCCGCGGCTGTACGGCGCGTTCGGTGAGGTTCGCGATCTCGGAGGGGGTTGGTATGCCGTCCCCCTGGCGGGTGCCCAGCCGGACCTCGAAGCGCGGCTGACTGCCCTCGAGCTGGATCGGCGTGCCGCATGGGAGCTGCGAGGCACGTTGGCCGGGCAGGGCGAAGTTGAGCTCGAACCGGACGACGGGGGCACTCGCATCACCGGTTTCGAGGAGATCGAAGTGGCGGGGCTCGACGATCCCGACATGCTGGCGGAGGTGAGGCGCCGCTTCGAGGCGATCTGGCAGATGGGTTGGGATCACCTGCGCGCCATCGGCTAGTCGTGCGAGCGCCCGCTGGGCCGCTCGGCGCGGTTGGGCGTTGCGGGTGGTTTCGCCCGCCTCAGGCCGCGGGGCCGATGACAAAGGAGCCGTAGCCGACGACCCTCTGCGGCGAGCCGGCCGTGTCGCCCGAGTTGCCCAGAGCCACCAAGCGGCATTCCCATTCTCGCTCCCGG
>CAMYJM010000272.1 GCA_947258635.1 uncultured Acidimicrobiaceae bacterium | reverse complement strand
GAATACGTTACGCCCCGGTCGGCGGAGAATGAGGCTGGTCGCCGACGTTCACGGTGCCGTTGCGGCCCTCCGCCGGGTGGCCCAATAGCCCGGGCCGCTGTTGATACTCGGTGATCTGATCAACTTCATCGACTACCGCAACAACGAAGGCATCGTCACGGACGTCTCGGGGCAGGAGTTCACCGACCAGATGGTGGCGCTGCGCACCGCCGGAGAGGCGGTGGCGGCCGGGGCGCTGTGGAAGGAGTTTCGCAAGGGGCGTGAGGACGAGTTGCGCCGGGCATACGACGAAGCAATCGCGGCCGCCTATGAAGAGATACTGCCGGTGCTCGCCGGATCCGAGTCCTATGTGACCTTCGGGAACGTCGATCGGCCGGCACTGATGAAGGAGAAACTGCCGGCCGGGGCCCGATTCGTCGATGGCGAGGTGGTCGAGATCGAAGGCCTCCGCGTCGGATTCGCCGGTGGCGGCATCATCTCGATCGGCACGCAGGGCGAGGTGTCCGACGAAGAGATGGCCGCCAAGCTGGCGCAATTGGGCCCGGTCGACATGCTCTGCTCCCACGTTCCGCCGGCGGTATGGGCGGTGCAGAAGGACGTCGTTGCCGGGCGGGCGAAGGGGTCGCAGGCGATCCTCGACTACCTGCACCGCCACCAGCCGCCGTGGCACTATTTCGGTGATGTCCATCAGCCGCAGGCCACTACATGGCGGGTCGGATCGACGATATGCCGCAACGTCGGCTACTTCCGCGCCACTGGACGGGCATGGACCCACTCGTGACTACGCTTGCCTGGAGCTGACAGAGTTGCTGACTCGGAAAGGCCGCAGATGACAATGGAAGGAACGGTGCAAAGCATCGAGGTGTCCGCCGATCCGCAGCACATATACGAAGTCGCCCTCGATCTCGAGGCGTATCCCGAGTGGATCACCGGTGTCAAGGAAGTCGACATTCTCGAAGAGGATGAGCACGGCCGTCCCACCCGGGTGAATTTCACGGCCGACGCCATGATCAAAGAGATCAACTACACCCTTCTGTACTCATACGAGCTGGAGAACGGCTTCTCCTGGACCGCGGAGCCGGGCGACGACATCACGGCGATGGACGGCAGCTACGAATTCAAGGAGATGGAGGACGGCGGTACCGAAGTCCTCTATGCCCTGCGAGTCGATCCCGCTTTCACCGTGCCCGGGTTTCTGCGGCGCCAGGCGGAGAAACAGATCGTTTCGAGCGCATTGCGCGGCCTGAAGAAGCGAGCCGAAGGCAGCTGATGCGTGTCCTGCTCGTCACCGGCAAGGGTGGCGTAGGCAAAACCACCGTCGCCGCCGCGACCGCCGTGCGTGCCGCCGAGATGGGGTATCGGACGCTGGTTACATCGACCGACCCCGCGCACAGCCTGGCCGACGCGTTCCAGGTCAAGCTCGGCGACCAGCCGACCGCGGTTGCCGACAGATTGCTCGCCCAGCAGATCGACTCGCAGGAGCGCCTCGAAGAGTCGTGGGGCGACGTGCGAGATCACCTCACAGAGCTTTTCGATTGGTCGGGGCTCAAGGGCATCGAGGCCGAAGAGCTCACCGTGTTCCCCGGCATGGATGAGCTGTTCGCCCTCGCCAGCGTGCGCGATCACGCCGCCTCGGGGGAATACGATCTCATCGTCGTCGACTGCGCGCCGACGGCCGAGACCCTGCGGCTGCTCAGCCTCCCCGAGGTGCTGTCGTGGTACATGGAGAAGATCTTTCCCATCGGCCGGCGGGTCGCCAGCTTCGTGCGCCCCATGCTGAATCGGGTGACCAGCCTCCCGGTTGCCGACGACAAGGTGTTTGCCGCCGTGGCCTCCTTCTACGAGCGCCTCGACGGCATTCGCGACATCCTCGCCGATCCGGTCGTGACCAGCGCCCGACTGGTCATGAACCCGGAGAAGATGGTCATCTCCGAAGCCCGTCGCACCTACACCTATCTGGGACTGTTTGGCTATGCGGTCGATGTCGCCATTGTGAACCGGGTGCTTCCCGACACCGTCACCGACCCGTATTTCGATCGCTGGCACGAGATCCAGAAGGGTCATCTCGAGTCCGTCCACGAGGGTTTCGCCGACGTCGATATCAGGGAGCTGCGCCTCTTCGACGAGGAGATGGTGGGCCTCGACCTGCTTCGCCAGGTCGGTGAAGAGCTCTACCGGGGGCGCGACCCGGTGGACCACTTCTCGGCGGGGCGTCCGTTCCGCGTCGAGGACGAAGGAGACAACGTGGTCCTCGTGCTGTCGGTCCCCTTCGTCGACAAGGCCGAGGTCGACGTATTACGTCACGGCGACGAGCTGGTCATCACGGTCGGCCCCTACCGGCGCTCGTTCGTATTGCCCGACTCGTTGAAGCGGCGCCAGGTGCGCCGCGCCCAGCTCGTGGAGGCCGAGCTGCGGGTAACGTTTGGTCTTGATGAGTGAACAACAGGATTTCGAGGACAACGGCGCAGCCAGCGACCCGGAAATGAGCGACGCGCTGCGCGCCGGGCTGCGCCAGGCCGGATACCACGTGCTGCGGGCCGGATATGAGCTGCTGGCCGGGGTCAGCGCTTTCCTCGAAGCAGTAGGCGGCGCCGGCGCGGAAGAGGCTGACCGGCAGCCGGCCCCCCAACGGATCGAAGTCGAGTGACTGCAGTCGGCGTCGATGTCGGCGGTAGCAAGCTGCTCGCGGTGCGCATCGACGAAGCCGGCTCGGTGGTCGACGAGTATCGCACGACAACGCCCGACGGGGGCCAGGAGATGGTGGCGGGGATCGTCGCGGCAGTCCAGGACTTGGCGGCAGGCGATGATGTCGCCGCCTGCGGTGTCGGCATCGCCGGACTGGTCGAGCACGACACCGGAACGTTCGTCTGGGGACCCCACGTCGCGGGAATCAAGATCCCGGTGCGCCGGCAGCTGCAAGCCGAGCTCGGGATTGTCGTCGCCATCGACAACGATGCCAACACAACTGCTCTCGCCGAGCACCGGCTGGGAGCAGGCCGCCGTAGCCAGGCAATGTTGATGCTGACGCTCGGAACCGGCATCGGCGGTGCGATGGTGTTTGGAGGTTCCATATATCGCGGCAGAGCTTTCGCGGGCGAGTTTGGGCACACCCGGCTCGTCGACGGGATGAACGAATGCGACTGTGGCCGGCGCGGGTGCTGGGAGACCGAGGCCGCCGGCCCGGCGCTGGAGCGAATGGCGCGGGAGCTGATCGCGTCCGACCCTGCCGGATCGCTGGCCAACTCGCTTGGGGACCAGCCGGTGTCCGGTCCGGCGATCACGGCCGCGGCGCTCGCTGGTGAGCCCCAGGCGATCGCGTTGATCAACCAAGTCGGGCGTGCTTTCGGCCGCGGCTTGTCGAGCCTCATCTCCATCTTCGACCCGGACTGCATCGTCGTCGGCGGTGGGCTGGGCTCGATAGGGGAGATCCTCCTCAACCCGATCCGCAAGAGCGCCAACGAGACCCGCTATGCGGCCGACCACAATGAGCTCGTCCCGATCGTCGCTGCCGAGCTTGGCGAGCGCGCCGGAGCGATAGGAGCCGGGCTGCTGGCTATCGACGCGGTCGGTGACCATGAGTGAGGGCCCTATTCGTCGCTACTCGAGCGACGGCAGCTCCGAAGAAGTCCCGGCGCGAGCGCGCACCCGCGCCGAGCTTCTCAAGGAGGCGGCCCTGGCCGTGCCCCACATGGCCATGTTGTTGAGCCGCCTGCTGCGGGACCGTGATATTCCCCGGGTGCGGAAGCTCTTTGCCGGTGCCGCGCTGGCGTACGCCGTCTCCCCCTACGACCTGCTGCCCGACGGTATCCCTTTCGTCGGTCGAATCGACGACGTGGTCCTGCTGGCGGCCGCCGTCCACTCCCTGATGCTGGCGGTGCCCGAAGACAGGCTCGACGCATACTGGGAAGGGTCCCGGGATGCCCTCGACATCGTCGCCGGGCTCGTCCAGTGGGGTGCCGACCTGGTTCCGGGCCCGATTCACCGGATCATCACTTCGGCGCCATAGGACGAGTGCGAGATAACGGCGCTCGACACATCGGGTGGCCGTCGCCCGAGTCTTGGGCAAGCGGCGGGCTCCGCCTAACGCCGGACATCAGGAGAGCAGCTCGACCAGCTTCGTTGGATTGTGCCATCGAGTATCTGGCAGACTCCCACGGACTTCCCGTCGTGGGGGACATTCCCGACTGTGGCAAGATGATCGAAGGGACATCGAGGAGGGCACAATGGCGGTCGGACGGGGCCCCGACGACAGACGGCTTGGACATCGCACGGCTCCTTCCCCCGGTGTCGGCGTTCTGGCTGCGCTGGAGGGCGCCGCCCTCATTGTGTGGCACCTGGGGGCCACTCCGTTCATCGGGCGGCGGCGGCTGCGGTGGGGCTCGGTGGGCACCGAGATGACTGATTCGCTGCCGGGCGATGAGTTCGTGCCCGAACCCAAATGGTCCTACACCCTGGGAATCGCCGTCGATGCATCGCCGGAGGCTGTATGGCCCTGGATCGCCCAAATCGGACAGGGCCGCGGCGGTTTCTACACCTATCAGACGCTTGAGAACATTGTCGGCTGCAAGATCACCAACACGACTGAGATCCTCCCCGATCACCAGCATCCGGCCGTTGGCGGAG
>CAMYJM010000271.1 GCA_947258635.1 uncultured Acidimicrobiaceae bacterium | reverse complement strand
TGAGGCGGGACTACAACGGGCATCCGGCCGTGCCCATGTGGCCCGACGACGGGACCCAGCAACCGGCGACCCCTCGCCGCCGATTGAACGCCGTGCCGGCACGCGAAAGCGGTGTTCAATCGCCGATCCACAGGGTGCGTTCGGTGAGCAGCTTCTCGATGCGGGCCTGCAGCTCGGCCTCGAGATGAGCGGCGTCGTTGTAGAACGTGATCGGGTAGTCGCGGAGATCGAAGTGCACGTCGGTGCCTTCCTCGGCAATGAACAGCACGGGCTTGCCCAGAGCCTGGGCATAGCCCGCCTCGTAGTACACGTTGGGGCGATCACGGGACAAGTCGCACACCACGTAGTCCGAGTTGACCAGGGCATTCATCATGACGTCCGTGATCCGGCGGTCGACGGCATGGTGGTCGTCGGCGCGCTTCGCTTCGACGCCGCAGCTCTCCCATGCTCTCTTGATGGCCGCAAAGACCGACTCGAGGTGATCGTCGTCGGCCTCCATCGGCATGATGATGAACGCTTCATGCCTCACGTCGGCGTTGACGGCCACCCGGTAGCCGGTGGGCGCAGTGGCAGCGCTCTCCCAGATGGCATCGAAGTTGGCGGATAGCCGGTCGTACAGATCGTCCGGCTGGTTGGGGTCGTTGACGAGGATCATCCACGGGTTGCGATCGGCGCCCCGGTTGTCGAGGAGGAGACCCTTGGCGACGAACTCCGAGATGATGTACACCGGCGCCTCGGTCGGACGGTCGTAGAACCGGATGTGAATCGGCAGATCAACTGTGACCTCCCGGAACTTTTCGAGCAGGTCACGAAACTCGAGTATCGGAGCGTTGGCATCGGCTCGTGGCGGGGATGGCAGCTCGTAGTCCGTGAGGTTGCACACCTCTTCGAGGAACTTGTTGATCCACAGGCTGCTCTTGAAGAAGGGGTCGGGGGACTCGTTGGTGTTCGACTCCGCGAGCGCCTGGGCTCGGGACCGTGCCAACTGGGAGTGCGGATTCACGGCGAGGATCTCGAGTTGGAACCGTCCCGGGTTGTCTTGCAGATCCTTCACCATGTCGCGAAACAGGGCCTTCGGGAAGCTGCCGAAGAAAGTGTCGATGAGCCGTACCGATGCGTAGCCCTCGCGGGAGAAGCCGCGTCGTTCCAACTTGGACTGCTTGTACAGCTCGTCGAGCTGGCGGTTTATCCGGTCACCCTCGGGAACGAAGCTGTGAAAACCCTGGAGCGCTTGGAATGCCGGCTCCAGGCTGTCGCTGATGGTCATGAGGCCCCCTCGCAGAAAGTCTCGTCTCGCTGGCGAGATTCTACGCCGACATCCGTTGTGTCGGGGCTACGCCACTATCGACTCACCCGCTATCGACGACGGCTCAACTCCAAGCCGCCATTGGCGAATCCGAAGCCGGACCGTGCATGGGCCTTGTGAGATGGAGGTCGCCGATGGGTAGCGGGATCCCGCACGGTTCCCTGCGGAGTCGACCACCCAAGGCTGCACCAGGTTGCGCTCGATCCCGGTGGGTGGTTTCCTGTGCGTTCGCCGTTTGGGCGAAGTCCAGGTGAGACGGGAGGCAACAACGATGGCACGATTGGTATTGCTGTCGGGTCCCAGCTGCGTCGGCAAAGGACCGCTGGTGAGTGCCCTCCGCCGGCACCATCCCGAGCTCGCCGGACAGCTGGTCCCGTTGGTTCTCCACAACAGCCGAGCTCCGCGTCCGGGCGAGGCGGACGGCGTGGACTACCACTTCCGGCCCCGAGCCGAGATCGAGGAACTGGCCGCATCGCCCGAATTCGTCGCGTGTGACGTTCGTGGCGACTTTCAGGGTCTCGAGTTGGCGGCAATCGACCAGGTTCTAGAATCAGGGCGAGACGCCTTCTTCGAAGGCAATCCGTTCATTCCCGAGATGTTGCGGGAGGCGGGCGTGCTGGATCGGTACCCAACCCTCACGGTGTTCCTCGCGCCGCTCACGCGCCAGGAGTTGGTCTACCTACAGGATCCAGCCCGTCGCGTCGACCTCGGGCGGTTCGTCGCCGACGTGATGCGACGCAAGCTCCTGCGGCGAACCGTTCGCCAGAAGACCCATCTCTCTCAGCTCGATTTGGCGGATATCGAACGGCGCGCCACCAGTGCCATCTTCGAGCTCGGCTATGCGCACAGATCCGAGCACGTGATCGCCAATCACGATGGTGAGGACAGTGAGAATTGGGACGCCTTCTACTACCCGATCGGGGACGCGTTCCTGGCCATGGAATCGTTCGCTTCGTTGTTGCGCGGAGAGCGCCCCAGCCGTGTCGAGACCTGGGAAGCCGACCTGGTGCCGATGACGGACTGACACCGGCATTGTTCGGGTGGGGCGCCGTGGCGGCGGGGTCTCGATGGAGGCTCAGTCCGACCCGGGGCTGCAAAGGTCAGTCGCCGCCCAAGCGATGTGGCGTCTTCACCAGCGCCCGGTCGATCTAAGTCCGCGGCGGGCGGGGAACGAGCACCGGCGTGCTCTGGGTATATGCCTGGAACTCCTCCTCGGCGCCCCAACGTTTCTGGGCACGTGCTTCGAGCATCGGGATTCCGCTCACTCGCGTCAGCAGCAGCGTGACGAAGACCGGCGAGATCAGGGTGATCCAGCGCCAACCCGACAGCACGGGGAGGGCCATGATGGCGATACCCGTCCAGAGTACGATCTCGCCGAAGTAGTTGGGGTGGCGCGACCACGCCCACAGTCCGGACGAGATGAACCGGCCCTCGTTCGCCGGGTCGCGCTTGAAGGCCGATTTCTGCCCGTCGGCGACGACCTCGACAGCGAAACCGGCCAACCACACGACGATGCCGACGCTCGCGACCCAGCCGAGGGAGCGGCGCTCTTCGCCGGTGATGACGGCCAACGCGGCAGCCAGCGTCAGCAGCACCCACAGCCCTTGCAGCGTCCAGGTCATGAAGAAGCGCAGTGGATCCACTTTGATCTGGTCGAACCGTCCGTCACGCCCGTCGCGCCGCACCCGGCGGAACAGGAACGACCCCAGCCGCAGCGCCCACGCCCACACCATGAGGCCGACGATGACGGACCGGGCATCGAGATCGCCGCTGAGGAGTAACGCGGCGGTTGTCACGGTTAGATAGGTGACACTGCCGGTCAGGTCGAAGTAGTGCTCTGTCTTCGCCAGGTTGGAAGGCACGAAGACCACCCAGTTGATCACGTATGCGAGCAGGCCGCACAACGCAAATACGGGGATTGAGCCGGCCATACGACTTCCGTCACTGCCGGCGAGCGCCACCAACGCACCGATGACGATGCTGGCGACGATTCCGATGACTGATCTTCGGGTCTGGTCTGACATGGGACCGACCTTAGAAGCTCGCGAGGGCCACCGTCGTCCGCGGTTGGCGCCGTGCGGCCCCCGGGCCTGTCAACGAGGGGATGGCGGCGCCCGAGATGCCGGATCTGCGGGCGCCGCCATGTGCGATCATTCGGGAATGCTCGAGCGAACGATCTTCACCGGGGAGCACGATCTCTACCGGGCGGCCGCCCGGGAGTTCTTCGAGAAGGAAGTTGCCCCGTTCCACGACGAGTGGGAAGCGATCGGCTCGGTGCCGCGCCGGCTGTGGGAGAAGGCCGGAGCCCAGGGCCACCTCGCTCACACGGTGCCGGAGGAGTACGGCGGCGTCGGTGTCGACGACTTCCGCTTCCCGGCGATCCTCACGGAAGAACAGGGCCGTGTGCTCGCGTCCGGACCGGGTTTTGGCGTTCACAGCGACATCGTCGTGCCGTACATCACAGCGATCGCCAGCGAGGAGCAGAAGCGCCGCTGGCTGCCCGGCATGGTGGCCGGGACGACGATCGGTGCAATCGCCATGACGGAACCCGGCACGGGGAGCGACCTCACCGGGATCCGCACCACGGCCGTCGAGGATGGCGACGGCTACGTCATCAACGGGTCGAAGACTTTCATCACCAACGGTCAGCTGGCCGATTTCGTGATCGTCGTGGCGCGGACATCGGATGATCCTCACCAGGGCCTGAGTCTGCTCGTCGTCGAACGCGGGATGGAGGGGTTCGAGCGCGGTCGCAATCTCGACAAGATCGGACTCAAGGCCCAGGACACGTCCGAGCTGTTCTTCGACGATGTTCGGGTGCCGGCGGAGAACGTGCTGGGCAAAGTGGGGGACGGGTTCATATATCTCGTCCAGAACCTGCCCCAGGAGCGCCTCGTCATCGCCGTGATGGCGGTGGCCGCGGTGCGTAGAGGATTCGAGATCACGATGGATTACGTGAAGGAGCGGACCGCTTTCGGGCGCCGGATCGGGTCGTTCCAGAACAGCCGGTTCGCCATGGCCGAGATGGCGACGGAGCTCGAAATCGCCCAGGTGTTCGTCGATCGCTGCATCATGGAGTTGAATGCGGGGCGGCTGACGGCGGACGTCGCCGCGATGTCGAAGTGTTGGACGACGGAGCTGCAGGTCAAGGTCATGGACCGCTGCCTCCAGCTCCACGGCGGCTACGGCTACATGAAGGAGTATCCGATCTCGCGGATGTATGTCGACAGCCGGGTCCAGACCATCTACGGCGGCACCACCGAGATCATGAAGGAGCTGATCGGGCGATCCCTGGGTCTTTGATGTGGGAAAAGCCCT
>CAMYJM010000270.1:7836-10285 GCA_947258635.1 uncultured Acidimicrobiaceae bacterium | reverse complement strand
GGACTCTTGGCGTTTCGAGCATCCAAGAACTCCGCCAGTAACGCACGGAAACCCCTACGTCGCAAGGTTTTCCGCTAGTCGGGCTGGCCGGATTTGAACCGGCGACCTCTTGACCCCCAGTCAAGCGCGCTGCCAAGCTGCGCCACAGCCCGTGTGAAGCCAGGGGCCGCATTCTAGACGAGTGAGCTGGGGCGCACGGAGCACCCCCGGGCGCGGGACGGATACGGCCCGCACCCGGGAGTCGCCGATGTCGCCTTGGCGGCGCCTAGCGTTCGGCTAGTTGCCCGCGAATCTCACCACCGGGATTAGCCGACGTGTGCAGGTTCACGTAGAACCTGCCGGGAGTCTTGACCAGGTTGCGCAGTAGACGTCTGTTGTCGACGGTTGTACATCCTGACGACGACGAACCGAAAGGCTCACCAAATCCTCCGAGATCGACAACGACCGGACCGTTGGATCCGCGAGCCGCCCGGTGAATGTGACCAGCCGCCGCATCGATACCAGTAGTAACCAACTCGTAGCAGAGCAGGTGCTTGGGACGATCAATCGTAATCCTGACCAGGCCGACCGCGTCGGTCGTCACAGCCGGCACCTCGGCGTCACCAGTCAGAGTCGCGGTGAGCGTCCGCGACAGTGTGGCGCCCTGATGGCCGGCGTGATCGGCGCCGGCGGTGCCGGGTAACGCCAGCAATCCCACCGTCATGGCCAGAGCAACACCGAGCAGGAATCTGCGGCGCATCTTCCTCTCCCTTCTAAATAGCGTTACTCGGCTATACGAAGCAAAGGGGGCTGCGGTTCCCCGGCGAGCCGCCGAGTCGCAATCAGCCGAACAGGTTCCCGACCATCTGAATGACGCGCCAGCCGACGTAGACCGCGGTCACCCCGAGGATCAACATGAACGAAACGGGCCACTTGAGCTCTTCGTCGGCGGCGGCACTCGACTCGCTTTCGGGAGGGGTGGTCAGTTCGTCTGCCATGGGCTCCTCATACCGGTGGCACGCCGTGACGGCGATCCGAAAACGATCGAGTCTTGTGGGCTGCCATCCGGAAGCGAGCGATCACCTCATCCCGCAGGTCCTCCGGCTGCACGATACCGTCGATGACGAGCTCCGAACCGAGGCGCAGCAGATCGACGTCCTCCACGTACTCGGCGCGCTTGTCGGCGACGAAGGCCGCCCGCTCGCTCTCCTCCAGCTCCTGGATCTTGTTGAAGTACACCGCATTGACCGCGGCTTCGGGGCCCATCACGGCGATCTCGGCGGTCGGCAGCGCCAGAGTGACCTCGGGCCGCAACCCGGGCCCGGAGAAGGCATATAGGCCGGCCCCGTAGGCCTTGCGGACGATGACGGAGACCCGGGGCACGGTGGCCTCGGCGATGCTGGTGATCATCTTGGCCCCGGCGCGGATGATTCCCTGCCGCTCGACCTCGGTGCCGATCATGAATCCCGGGACGTCGGCGAGGAACAGCAGCGGGATGTTGAAAGCGTCGCACAGCCAGATGAACCGGGCCGCCTTGTCGGCGGAGTCGACGAACAGCACTCCTCCGAGATGGCTCGGCTGGCTGGCGACGATCCCGACCGACTTGCCATCCATCCGGACGAAGGCAGTGATCACCTCCTTGGCAAACAGCTCCTTGATCTGCAGCACGCTGCCGTCGTCCGCAATCGCGTTGACGAGGGCGAGCATGTCGTATCCCGCCTTGGGATCCTCCGGCACCGCGGTGGCGGCGTCGGCGTTCGAATCCGGCGCCGTCGGCGCGAACTCCGGAGGCAGCACCCGGTAGTGGTCGGCGACATACGAGAAATAGAGCCGGGCCCACTGGATCGCCTCCTCGTCGCTCGTCACCAGCGCGTCGCCGCAGCCGGACACCTCGCAATGCATACGGGCGCCGCCCATGTCTTCGAGCGTCGTCTCCTCGCCGATCACCATCTGGGCCATCCGCGGCGATCCCAGGTACATCGAGGCCCGCCCCTCCACCATGATCACCACGTCGCAGAACGACGGGATGTAGGCGCCACCCGCCGCCGAGGGCCCGAACAGGCAGCAGATCTGCGGCACCCGTCCCGAGAGCCGCACCTGGTTGTAGAAGATCTTGCCGGCCCCGCGGCGTCCGGGGAACAGGTCGACCTGGTCGGTGATGCGGGCACCGGCCGAGTCGACGAGGTAGAACACCGGCAGCAGCTCGTCGTAGGCGGCCTCGAGCGCCCGAATCATCTTCTCGACCGTGAGCCGGCCCCAGCTGCCGGCCTTGACGGTGGGATCGTTGGCGATGATCACGACGGGGCGGTCGTCGACCAGCGCCCGGCCGGTGACAACGCCGTCGGCACCGAGCTCCTGGGACATGGCGTTGGCGAGGAGGCCGTCCTCGACAAAGGTGCCGGGGTCGCACAGCAGATCGACGCGGTCGCTGACGAAGAGCTTGCCTTGATCCTTCAGCTTGTCGTGTTGC
>CAMYJM010000270.1:7011-7781 GCA_947258635.1 uncultured Acidimicrobiaceae bacterium | reverse complement strand
GCGGAAACGTTCGGTTGGGCTGTGCTCGCTCATGTCTCGGCCTCGTGGTCCGGGCGCTGGTGCCGGCGCCGTGTTCGCATCCGGATGGGCGTTCCGGTGAAGTCGTACTCCTCCCGGATGCGGTTCTCCAGGAATCGTAGATAATCCGGCCCGAGATCACCGCCTCTGACAAAGAGCACGAATGTCGGCGGCTCGGTCTCGGCCTGAGTGGCATAGATGATCCGGGCTCGTTTGCCCTTACGCACCGGGGGCGGATGGGATTCCTGCCAGCGGCGGATGAGTCGGTTCAACTCGGTCGTCGGCACCCGCTGCCGGCGCGCCTCGAGCACGGCGCGGATCGCTTTGGGCAGCCGGTGAATCCGGGCTCCGGTCTTGGCCGACAAGCGCAGCACGGGTGCCCACGAAACGAAGGCGAGCCGGTCGGCGACGCTGTCCTCGGTATGGAGGCGGGCTTCCTCGTCGACATCGTCCCACTTGTTGAGGAGGATTATCAGCCCGACCCCGGCGTTGGCGAGCTCCTCTGCGAGCCGTTGCTCCTGGTGGGTGGCGCCCTGCTGGCCGTCGATGAGCAGCAGCGCCACATCGGCGTGGCGTAACGTCTCCTTGGCGCGCAGCGCCGAGTAGAACTCGACGTCTTCCTTGATGCGGGTGCGCCGCTTGATGCCCGCCGTGTCGATGATCTCGAAGGGCTCTCCATCGAGATCCACGATCAGGTTGATCGGGTCCCGTGTGGTGCCGGGCACGTCCGAAACGAGGACTCGCTCCTCGCC
>CAMYJM010000270.1:0-7005 GCA_947258635.1 uncultured Acidimicrobiaceae bacterium | reverse complement strand
TGAGCAATGTGGACTTTCCCACATTGGGCCGCCCCATGATGGCCAGGGACGCCACGTATTCGGCCTCGTCGATCTCCTCCTCCGGCGGGAACAGCGCCACGAGCGAATCGAGAAAGTCTCCGGTCCCCCGGCCGTGGAGGGCGCTCACCGGGAGCGCTTCCCCGAGGCCGAGGCTCCACAGGTGGTCGACGTCGAGGTCTCGCTTGGGCGAGTCGACCTTGTTGGCAACGAAGACGTACGGGATCTGGGAGCGCAGCAGCAGCCGGGCGACCCCCTGATCGTCATCGGTGACCTGCGTCGTGGAATCGGCAACGAAGATCACCACGTCCGCCCCGTTGACGGCGACCTCAGCCTGGCTGCGAATCCCCACGGTCAGCTCCTCCCCCGGGCTGAGCTCCCAGCCACCGGTGTCGACCAGCAGGAACCGCCGGCCCGCCCACTCCGCCTCGAACTCGCGGCGGTCGCGGGTCACTCCGGGCTGCTCGTCGACGACGGCCGCCTGGCGGCGCACGATGCGGTTCACCAGAGTCGACTTGCCGACGTTGGGCCGTCCGAGCACGGCAACCACGGGCATCTTGCTCATGCCGCCACCGCCGCAACCAGCGACTCGGCCGATGGGGGCACCGCCAGCAGCGGAGCGGACGCGGCCGCCGCCACCTCCGCCAGCGATATGTCGTCGAGGAACACGTCGCCCTTCAAGGCGCTGTCGGCGAGCACGTAGAGCCCCGCCGGGCCGGCGTCGGCCTGCAGCGCCCGTGCCACATCCTGGCCGACCAGCAGCCCGGCCACCGCAACGTTGCCGCCGAAGAAGTCGTTCGGGATCTCGAGGATGCGCAGGTTGCGCCCGGCAAGGGCTTCGAGGCGGGGCAGCAACGGGCGCAGCGCGATCGCGCCGTAGGCACCGGTGACGATCACCGCCGGACCGGGGCCTCCCGGCCGCTTCGATCTCATGGTCACGGTGGGGGCGCGATAGCCCGTCGCCGGGGCCGACTGGATCGTCCGCCACTCCCCCGTTATCTGCGGGAGCCCGTCGTGCGTGCCCGCCTCGAGGCGGGTCACTTCGTCGTAGAACGCCCGGATCATTCCGATGCCGTTCTCGTGCTGCGGGAATCCCTCATACGCCGCCGTGGCGGGGACTTCTCGGCCCGCCATCAGATACAGCTCGTCGGACGCCTGAAAGAGTCGCCGCCCGATGTGGTGCATCGCCGTCGCCTGCCACGACTCGATGATGTCGAGGTCGGCGGCGGCTTCGGCGGCGGTGTGGGCCCGCAGCGACATCCCGGTGGCATATCGTGACACCCCGAGAGGAACGATGCCCACCGAGGCGAGGCGGCCGTAGCGGGCAACGATCTCGGCACAGGTCTGCTCGAGCACGGTGCCGTCGTTGACGCCCGGGCAGAGGACGATCTGGCCGTGCACATCGATGCCGTGCTCCAGTAATCCGCGCAGCCATCGCAGACTGGTGGCCCCGCGCGGGTTGCGCAGCATGGCGGCGCGCACCTCGGGGTCGGTGGCATGAATCGAGACGTAGAGCGGGCCCAGCTTCTCTTCGATCACCCGGGCCAGGTCGAGCTCCGTGAAACGAGTGAGCGTCGTGAAGTTGCCGTACAGGAAGGACAGCCGGTAGTCGTCGTCCTTGAGGTACAGCGATTGCCTCATCCCGGGCGGAAGCTGATAGATGAAGCAGAACTCGCAGTGGTTGTCACACGTCTGGACCCGATCAAAGATCGAGCTGCTCAGCCGGATGCCGAGCGGAGCACCGGGCGCCTTGTCGATCGTCACCTGCACCGGGTCGCCGCCTCGTATCAGCTCGATATCCAGCTCGGGATCATCGACGAGCTGCTGATACTCGATGACATCGACGGGCACGACCCCGTTGACCGACACCAGCTCATCACCAGTGGTGAGGCCGGCACCGGCCGCGGGCGAACCGGGCTCAACGTCAAGGATCGTCGGGTGCGACATGAGAAGCGGATTGTACCGGTGCCCGCCGTCGGCCCGGACTCGTGGCACCAATGGCCCGCCGTCTCTCACTTTTTCTGCATGGCAAACACTTGTAGTGCTCTTAAGGTCGCGTTGAGTGGTTGAGAGCCACCCTGGGGCGCAGCCCTTGTTTTAGCGCGCCCTCTCGATGAAGGAGATGACCATGACCGCCCGCCGATATCGCCCATTGCGTCTCAGCGCCGCGCTGTGGCTCATCGGTAGCTTTCTCGTGATCGCGCCGGTGGCAGCGACAGCGGCGATCTCATGCGGCGGAGAACGGGTCACAATCCCGGGAACGTCGGGCAACGACATTCTGACCGGCACCGCCGGCCGCGACGTGATTCACGGGCGGGGCGGCGACGACGTGATCAGGGGGCTCGGCGGCAACGACCTGATTCGACCTGATCTGTGGGGGTACCGGAAACGACCGCATCCGCGGCGGAGCCGGCAGTGACGACCTCCGCGGGGAGGACGGCGCCGACACGATCTACGGCGACGGCGGCCGCGACACACTGCGGGGCGGCGCCGGCCGCGACTACATGGTGGGCGGCAAGGGGGCCGACGCTCTGCTCGGAGGCCCCGCCGCCGATCGAATCCGCGGGAGCTACGGCCAGGACGTACTCGATGGGGGCCGGGGTGCCGACAGACTCTGGGGCGGCCCCGGCTGGGACGACTGCTATTCCGGGCAGCGCCGCGACCCCTGCGAGGGGCCGGTGTTCCTCGAGACCTTCGATGGCGACCCGGCGCAACCCACCGCCTTCAAGTCGACCGACAAGATCACCGTCTCCACCAACTCTCGAGTCGGCTCCACCCGCGACACCCTCGCCGCGATGCAGGCCGATCACGGGCCCGACTGCGCCGGCCCCCCGGCCAGGCACACCGTCACTCGGTACCGCGACGCCCAGTTCCGCTGCCGCAACCACATGATGACCGCCATCAGCTCCGGTCCCGATCCGCTGGACAACTACGCGGTGAGCATGTTCTCGCCGAACGCGATCCTCGACTTCTCCGCCGGTGAGGCCGTGATTCAGTTCGACGTCTCCACCCTGCGCCGCTCCAAGCGTGACTGGTTCGAAGTGTGGATCACCCCATATGCCGACCTGCAGCGCATCCCGGTGCAAGATCGACCGTCGATGCAGGGCCCTCCGAAGAACGCGATCGTCGTCGCCTTGAAATCGTTCACCGACATCGGTTCGTTCGACGTGGAAGTCCACCGCAACTTCAAGGAGATCCAGATCGACGGTCCCGTCGAGTGGATCGGCTACGAGGACTTCCTGACGCCGTCGGCCAAGGTACGCTCGACTTTCGAGGTCCGCATCACGCCGGATCACATCGTCGTGGGCATGCCCGACGTACCGTTCTACTGGATCTCGGAGGACATCCCCGGTGGACTCCCCTTCAACCGGGGCGTCGTCCAATTCGGGCACAACTCCTACGACGTGTTCGACTGTGCCGGCTGCTCGGTGGGCGCCAACACCTGGCACTGGGACAACATCTACATGGCTCCGGCGGAGCCGATCACGGCCATCCCCGCCAACCGGCGCCACGTCGACAATTCGAGTGCCTCGTTCGTCACCTTCACTTCGCCGGCGCCGGCCAACTCCCATCTGCAGTTCACGGGGATCGGCTTCAACCTCGAGGTCAGCTTCAACAACGGAGCAACTTGGCGGCCGGCGGTGACTCAACACGGCCGCGAGATGTACCACTGGCGCTACAAGAACTACTGGATGCCGATCCCGGCCGGAACGACCCGGGTCGACTTCCGCGGCGACAACCCGTACGACGGGCACTGGCAGATCCAAGACATATCGATCTTGTCGCGGGCAGCGCCCAAGGGGGCGTCCTCACTCAATGGGACGTCGGCCCCGGCTGCGGTCGAAGTCGGCGCAGCGCCCGACGTCGGATGTCTCGAATGCGCGCAAGCCGGCAACGACTGAAAGCTGTCGCAATACTAAGTACTAAGTACTTAGTACTTCTCGCGATCTAGCATCGCCCCCATGCCTATCCGTGTCCTTCTCGCCGAACCCAGAGGCTTCTGTGCCGGAGTTGAGATGGCGATCAAGGCGCTGACGTGGATGGTTCGCGTCTTCGAGGCTCCGGTGTATTGCTACCACGAGATCGTCCACAACGCCGCGGTCGTGGAGATCTTCGAGCGTGCCGGCGTCGTGTTTGTCGACGACATATCGACAGTCCCCCCGGGCAGTGTCATCATGCTCTCCGCCCACGGCTCAGGCCCCGAGGTCGTCTCGCTGGCGACGAGCTCTGCCGCCGTCATGGTGGATGCCGTCTGCCCGCTCGTCACCAAAGTGCACCATGAGGTCAAGAGGGCCGCCGCCAACGGCTTCGACATCCTCTACGTCGGCCACGAAGGGCACGACGAGGCGCTCGGTGCAATCGCCCAGGCGCCGGGAGCGGTGACCCTCGTCGATCCCGACCGGGGCCTGGCCGGCTTCACACCCACCGACCCGGGCAAGGTGGCGCTCCTCGCCCAGACGACCCTGGGGCAGTTCGAGTGGCAAGGTGTTCTCGACGACGCCCGGAAGGAGTACGCCGGCGTCCACACGTCACGCAAGAGCGACCTGTGCTACGCCACAACCAACAGGCAGCGGGCCGTCGAGGTACTGGCGAAGGAGGCAACGCTGGTCCTGGTTGTCGGCTCCGAGAACAGCTCGAACACTCAGGCGCTCGTTCGGGTCGCCCGCAATGCCGGCGTCGCCGCCCACCGCATCGACGGCCCCCACGACATCCAACCCGAGTGGCTCGACGGCCACGAGATCATCGGCGTCACCGCCGGGGCCAGTGCCCCCGACCAGAGGGTGCAGTCCGTCGTCGCCCACCTGCGCTCCGACCGCCAGGTCGAGGTCGTCCGGATCACCGAGGAAGACGAGTATTTCCCACTCCCTCCAGCGCTGCGCATGCTGATCCACGCACTGCAGGCGCTCGTCGAGGGCGCCTACGCCTGCGCCCGACCGGGTCGGCCCGGACCGGTCGATGAAGATCGCGAGTGGGGAGCGACAGAGGCGCTGGAGATACTGAGCTCCGACTAATACCAAGTACTAAGTACTAAGTACTAAGTACTGAGTACTTGATATTCAATGCAATCGGGGGCGATTGCTCCTGCGATCCACTTCTTCGAGGACTTCGGCAATCACGTCCTCGAGGGCCATGTCGGACGTGTCGATCACAAGGGCATCGGGGGCCGGGCGCAGCGGTGAGACTTCCCGGGTCGAGTCGGCATGGTCGCGTTCGTCCAGGGCCGCCCGCACGTCAGCGACCGCGGCGCCGTCCGCTTCCGGGTCGGCCGCTCGCCGCGCCGCCCGCACCTCGGGTCGGGCGGTCAGGAAGACCTTCAACTCCGCTTCGGGGAAGACCACCGTGCCGATGTCGCGCCCCTCGACCACGGCCTTGCCGTGGCGCCGCTCCACCCAGGACCGCTGCATGGCAACCACGATCGTCCGCACCTCCGCAATGGCGGCAACCGCGCTGGCGGCGGCGGTTATCTGCGGGGTGCGTATCTCGATCGAAACGTCTTCGCCGTCGAGAAGGACGGCGCCGTTCGCGAAATCGATCTTGGCGTCGGCTACTGCCTCGATGACCGCGGCGGGGTTGTCGAGGTCGGCCCGGCGTCGCAGTGCCGCAAGTGCCGCCGCCCGGTATGTGGCCCCGGTGTCCAGGTACTCGAGGCCCCGGGACGAGGCGATGTGGCGGGTGACCGTCGACTTCCCGACTCCACCGGGGCCGTCTATCGCGATGACCACACGGCCTCCAGCGTCTCGTAGAAGTCGGGCCACGAGACGGCCGCCGCCCCGGCTCCGATGATGGTCACCGGTCGGCGGGTGACGGTCGCGGCGACGCCGGCCGCCATCGCAATGCGGTGGTCCCCAACGCTGTCGACCTCTCCCCCGTCGAGCCAGCCGAGGCCGACGATCTCGAAGCCGTCTGCAGTCGGCGCCGCGCCGCCGCCGAGTTGACGAACCATGGCACACGTCGAGGCGATCCGGTCGCTCTCCTTCGCCCGAAGCTCGGCAGCGTCGCGCACCGCCGTGAGCCCGTCGGCGAAGCTGGCGACGACGGCAAGCAACGGCAGCTCATCGAGGGATGCGATCGCGAGGGCACCCGAGACGTCGACGGCCCGCAACGAGTTCCCGCGCACCCGCACGGTTCCGACGGGGTCGCCGAGAATGGCGCGGTCGACCGAGGCATCGACTTCGGCGCCCATCCGCTCCAACACCTCGAGGAACCCGATCCGACCGGCATTCAATGTGATGTCGAGCGTCGTGACCTCGGATCCCGGCGAGACGGCGGCGGCGGCCCAGAGGAACGCGGCGGAGGACGTATCTCCGGGGAGGTCGTAGCTCGTCGGCGGCACACGGCCCGGATGCACGACGAAGTTGTCGTCGCCGCGCTCTCCGAGGCCGATGGTCTCGAGCCAGCGTTCGGTGTGATCCCGGTAGCCGGGCGGGCTCGATATCGCCGAGGAACCGGTGGCCTGGATCGCAGCCAGCTCGAACGAGCTGCGGACCTGGGCGGAGCCGGTATCGAGGACGGCTACTGCGCCGCGCAGCTCCGGGACGGGATGCACCGTGACCGGCGCCGTCCCTGCAGGGCTCGTCGCCAGCTGGGCGCCCAACGCGGCCAATGGGGCGGCCAGGCGCTGCATGGGCCGCTTCGAGTGGGACTCGTCGCCGACGAGTGTGGTCGCAAACGGCTGAGCCGCCAGCGCTCCCGTCATGAGACGCATCGTCGTTCCCGAGTTCCCGCAGTCGAGGGGACCGCTCGGCTCGCTCCAGCCCTCCACTCCCTTGCTGGTGACGGCCATGACGTCGCCGTCGGCGGCAAACTCCACGCCGAGAGCGGCCAGCACACGGGCAGTCGACAGAACGTCGGCTCCCGTGCCGAGGCCGCTGATGCGGCTCTGGCCTTCTGCCATGGCCGCGAACACCAGGGCGCGATGCGACAGCGACTTGTCACCTGGCAATTTCACCGTTGCCGCGAATCTCCCCTGCGGCGGGATCAGCCGGC
>CAMYJM010000269.1 GCA_947258635.1 uncultured Acidimicrobiaceae bacterium | reverse complement strand
GATGACGATCGCCATCGGGTGCTCGATCTCGTGTCCGGCGATATCCCCTGCCAAGATCAGCGGGATCAGCGCAAACCCCGTGGACATGGCCGTCATCAGGATCGGCACCAACCGCTCCTTGGCTCCCCGCAACACGAGATGTGGCCCAAAGGTTTCCCCCTCGTACTTCTCCAGGTGCTGATAGTGGTTGATGAGCATGATTCCATTGCGAGCCGCGATCCCGTAGATCGTGAGGAACCCCACGAGTGATCCCAGGGAGATCACTCCGCCACCGAGGTATGCGCCGAGGACACCTCCCACGAGGGCCGAGGGGAGGCTGAGGAACGAGAGCAGCGCGAGACGTGTTGACGCAAAGGAGGACAGCAGCAGTACAAAGGTTATCGCCGCCGCAAAGAGGGCATACACCGCCAGGCGGTTCTGCGCGGCCAGGGCCTCTTCGAACTCGCCGAGCAGTTCCGCTCGGTACTCGAGTGGGAAGTTGACTTCATCAACTTGGTCGTCGACCTCGGCCACGGCCGAGCCGAGATCGCGTCCGCTCACGTTCGCCAACACATCAATGCGTCGAGCCCCGTTTTCGCGCTCTATCTCATTTGGTGTCGACACGACGCGAACGTCGGCGACATCGTCGAGGAACACGTGCTGCCCGCTCCCGGTGTCCAGGAGGAGCTCGCGCAGGGATGTGAGGCTGTTGCGAACATCGGGCGTTGACCACACGGCCACGTCGAGTGCCCTTCCCCGTGTGTAGTAGTCGCCGACCTCTGTGCCCGAGATGTAGGCGGCCGCGGCCCGGCGAACGTCGCCCGGCTTGATGCCATATCGCTCGGCCACGGCGAGGTCCACCTCGATCTCGATCTGGGGGATTTCGACTTGAAGCTCGGTGTGGAGATCGACGAGACCGTCGATCCGTGACATCCGGCCCTCGATTTCGGCGGCCAGCTCGCGGAGAGTTGCCAGTTCGGGCCCGAATATGCGTACCACGATGGCTTCGCTCGTCCCCGTGAGCACCTCTTTGACGCGCTCCTTCAAGTAGGTCTGGACGTCGCGCCTTATGCCCGGGTACCCGTCGACAACCGTCTGGATTTCGTGGACCGTGGAGTCGTAGTCGACCTCAGGATCGATGCTGACCCAGTTCTCGGTGAAGTTGATGCCCACCACCTCGTCCGATGCCAGCGCTCGACCAATGTGAGCCCCGAAGTTACGTACCCCGGGAATCGCGCGCAGCTCGGTGCTTGCGTCCAGGGTGACCCGGCGCATCTCCTCATGCGACGTCCCGGGCTGGGTCACCCAGTGCATGAGGAAGTCGCGTTCTTTGAAATCCGGAAGCAGCTCTTGACCAAGTTGCGGTACCACTGCCACGCCGGAGAGCACGATGACCGCAACCGTGGCAAACGCGTAGCGCGGTTTCCGAATGATCGGTGCCAAGATCCGCTCGTAGCCGGCGTGGAGCTTCTTGGCGAGCGGCGCCTCTTCGCGCTTGTCGAGCCGGGCATTGCGCAGGAGGAGGAAGCTCAGCGCGGGGGTGATGGTCAGCGCCACCACCATGGAGGCGCCGACAGAAAGCGAGAACGCCAGCGCGAGCGGTCGGAAGAACGATCCCGAGAGGCCCTCGAGGAACATCACCGGAGAGACGGCCACGATCTCGATCAGCGTCGCGTAGACGATGGCGCCTCGCACCTCGAGCGAAGCTTCCACGACCGTCGAGAAGGTCGACTGGTCACTTCCCTCAGCACGGTTCGGGCGTAATCGGCGGACGATGTTCTCAACGTCAATGATCGCGTCGTCAACTACCGCTCCGATGGCGATGACGAGTCCCGCCAAGATCATCACATTGATGGTGGCGCCGAACTGGCTGAGCACCAGCACTGCGGACATGAGTGACAGCGGAATTGCGATAACGCTGACCAGCGCGACCCGCCATTCGAAGAGGAAGAGGAAGATCACGAGCGTGACCAAGGCTGCCGCGATCAGCATGGCCTTGGCGAGGTTGTCAATCGAAAGCTCGATGAAAGTGGCCGGTCGGAAGATGGTGGTGTCGATCTCGATGCCGGCGAGCCCGGGCCTCAACTCGTCCAGCACGGCTTCGACGGCGGCCGTGACCTCCAGCGTATTTCCCCACGGGTACTTCTCAACGATGATCAGGAGGCCATCGCCGTCGTTGATCACTGCGTCTCCGATCAGCGGAGGATGGCCGAGCGCCACACTGCCCAGGTCACCGAGAACGAGCGGCGTGCCGTCGCTCTTGCGCTTGTCCAGGACGGCCACTTTGGCGAGTTCGCCGGGAGTCGTAATCGGCAGGACATTGGACACCGCGAAGCGCTGTGTCCCGGTCTCGATCCATCCGCCGGCACCAGGTTCCGCCGAGTTGGAGTACGGCAAGATCCCAACTTCGAGAGACTCCGCCGTTACCTCCATGATGTCTTCCACCGATACCGCGTGGAATCGAAGCAGTTCCGGATCCATCTGTACCTGGAGGTGATGGAGGCGCTCACCCCACATGGCAACGTTCGCCACGCCGGGTACGGCCAGAAGACGCGGTCGCATGATCCAGAAGGCCGTCTCCGATAGCGAAATCGGATCGATCGTGTCGCTGGAGAGCCCAATGAACATGGAGCGACTGGTCGACGATAGTGGCGGGAGCATGATCGGCGTCGCTATCACCTCTGGCAGTGCCACAGTGGCGACGCGCTCGTTTACGAGCTGGCGCGCCTCGATGATGTCGGTACCCGGTTCGAAGATCATCAGAATCTGAGACAAGGCGGGGACGGTCTTGGAGCGCATCACGTCGAGGCCCGGCGTCCCGGCGAGCACCTCCTCGAGCGGGATCGTCAAGATCTCCTCAGTCTCGGCGGTTGATAGACCGGCCGCTTCAGTCTGGATTTCGACTCGGGGAGGGGCGAACTCGGGGAATGCATCCACGGGCATGTCGCTGAGCTGGGCGTACCCGAAATACAGCATCGCACCGGCGAGCGCGATCACAATGAACTTCGCCTTCAGGCTCGATTCGACAATCCATCGCATTCTGCGGAAGCTCCTTGCCTACCTCCCGATACCGTTCTCGAAGCCCGAGAGTTCGCCGGATCCCACCGTCACGACCAATGTGCCGACGGTGGGACCCTCCAAGAGAAACGCCCAGTCGCCCTCGATGTAGTCGACGGTTACCGACTGGCGGCCATAGACCAGCGGCTCGGATGTCGTATACGCCCAGGTGCGGCCGGCTGGGTCGTACACGACGGCGCTGTAGGGCATACTCAACCGGTCCGTGGTCTCCAGCGTCAGTTCGACGATCACGTTGGTGCCCAACGTCAAACCGGATCCGCGATCGACACTGAAATACCGGGTTCCGGCGGGGTCTGCGGCCTCGCCGACGCTGGAATCGGCCTGTCGGGCGGCGAACCCCGACGAATCCGACTTTGGGCCGCCCGCCGCCGGATAGACGACTGCCGTCGCGTCACCATCGATTCCGTCCAGCTCACTCCCTGCGAGCGTTGCCCGAACCCACAGTGACGAGCCGGAGGGCGCACCAGTCGGTCGGCCTACGACCTCTGCGGCAATGAGGCGTTGACGAGACGCGGTCTCAATCGTCACGGGTTCGGTTGCCACGCCGAGGCGCCGGGCCGCGTCTTCGCTGAGAATCACCCGGGGTATCTCCGTCCCGTCGATTGTCTCCAACGTGGCAGCCGCAACCGCACTCTCGGACTTAGCGGCGGCACTTCCGCACGCCCCGAGGAGAAGGGCACCGACCGCCCACGCGATCGCCCCCTGCGCCCTGGCGGCCCTCACGTGGCCAGCTCCGGGGACCCGGCTGCGACCGGCTCTGGGGCCCTCCGTTCCGATTCTGCCTCCGGCCGCAAGTCGATGACCAGATTGGCCGTGGCAGGCCGACGGAAGACCAGCGGATACAGGCTCGGAACCACGAACAAGTACACGAGGCCTGTCGTCACAAGTCCACCAATGATGACGAGCGCCGTCGGATAAATCAGCTCGAGCCCTGCCTCCTTGCCGAGGGCCAAGACCGGCACCAAGCCGAGCGCGATAGCGGCGATGGTTGTGGCGATCGGCACGAACCGATCGCGCGCCGCCCGCAACGCGAGCTCAGCGCCGGGAACGTCCCCACGGCCTTCGAGTTCCCGGCACCGTCCGATCAACAGCAAGCCGCAGCGGGCGGCCACGCCGAAAACAGCCAGCATTCCGGCGAGTGCCGCGAGCGAGTTGGTGCCTTCTGCCCACCAGTAGGCCGCAATGAGACTGCCCGTGAGCGCGGCCACCATGCTGAGCAGCGAGAAGAACGCCAGGCGCCAACTGTCGAAACTCAATTGCAGCAACAAGACGATTCCGATGAGGGCAGCTATCGACAGGGCAGTGACGCGCGATCGCTCGCCCTGCCTTTCCGTTTCAGCGATGCGGACCTGGGTGTTGTATTCGAGCGGGAATGGGATCTCCGCGAGCTGCGCCGCGATGTCGCTTTCGACCGCTCCGATGTCCCTTGTGCCGATGTTGCCGACGACATCCAGGTAGGCCGATGCGGCATCATGCCGGATCAGCGTCGGAATGGAAACCATCCGAATCTCCGCAACATCTGCCAGCCGGACGAGACTCCCGTCGGGCTTGTCCACGAGCAGCTCAGCCAGGTTCT